>NZ_JBDSQY010000011.1:0-17811 GCF_039929585.1 Capsulimonas sp. | reverse complement strand
TTTTGGGATCGTACCGGCGCGCGGGACGCCTTGCCGAGCCGCCGGTCGCCGTGCGGCCTCCGGAATGCCCGCGCGAAGACATGGACGAGTGCAGTCCCAAGACGGCGCGCTTGATCGCCATGACGCTGGACAAGCAGTACGCCGCCATTCTGCCGGAAGCACTCGCTCTCCTGGCGAATACCGAACGGCGCCTGCCCGCCTTTCTGCTCCCTGAACTTCTGGACGCCGGACGCCGAAGCCGCGACATCCGTTCCGCGATCCAGAAGGTCGCCGGGCGGCGCGGCGCCTGGCTCGCCGGACAAAACCCCGAATGGTCCTATCTCGCCTCCGAAGACGACAATCGGACATGGACGGAAGGAACAGCCGCCGCTCGCCTTTCCTACTATATACAGATACGATCTACCAGCGCCGAGCAGGCCCGAACATTGCTTGCGGAAACATGGACCCAGGAAGGCGCCGGCGATCGGGCCGCCTTTCTCACCGCCTGGGAAGATAATCTTACGGCGGAGGACGAGCCGTTTTTAGAAAGCGCACTCGACGACCGGTCCAAAGAAGTGCGCAAAACAGCCGTCCTGCTCCTCATCCGCCTGCCCAGTTCGAATCTTGTCCAGCGCACGATCTCCCGCGCCGAGCCTCTGCTTTCCATCCATAAGCCATTGCTCGGAAAAGCCCGTCTGGAGGTCGCGCCCCCGGCCGGCTGCGACGCCGCCGCCGAGCGCGACGGCGTGGAGGTTAAGCCGCCGCAGGGCGAAGGCGAGAAGGCGTTCTGGCTGCGTCAGATCGTCGCCTCTGCGCCACTGGAGTTCTGGACCGGCAAGCTGGGACGAAGCGCGCCGGAACTGGTCGCCCTCGCACGCGGAAGTGACTGGGCCTCCCCTCTGCTGATCGGATGGCGGCAGGCGGCGCGGCGCAGCCGCGACAAAGATTGGCTCGTCGCTCTGATCCACGACGCTCTGGAGAACGATCCCGCCGCCGCATCGACCGTTCCAGAGCTGGCCTCTCGCCTGAGCGCCCCCGACTTTGAAGCGCTGCTTGGCCCGATAATCGCCGGCGTCCCCATGTCCGATAAGCACCCCGCCCTCGCACTCACTCCTCGCCACCCGAGCGGCTGGTCGCTGGAGTTTGCACGCTCCATGGCCAAAGCGATCGTCGCGGGGATCCTTCAGGATCAAACAGGGCGCATGAACTGGTGGAGCTACACCAATCTTCTGTCGGAGATGGGACGCCACGCTCCGCCCCACTTCGCCGGCGAATTTCAGGCGCTCTGGCCCGAGGAGCACCCAACACGCGGCCAATGGGGACGATACGCCGACGAAACCGCGCAGACCCTGACGTTTCGTAATGCTTTGCACACCGCTATTTCCGAGGAGAATACGCCGCTATGACGACGACCTTGCTGCGCCAGCACGCCGAACATCAATATGCCGAGGAGCTCGACGCATTGGCGTCCGCCGACACCCGCCAGCGTCCGCCCCAGTGGAAGCTCTCGCCCTGGGCGGTCGCCACATATCTGCTCGGCGGAACGCTGGAGAATGGCGTGACGATCACGCCCAAGTACATCGGTCCGCGCCGCATCGTCGAGATCGCCGTCGCCACCCTCACCACGGACCGCGCCCTGCTGCTGCTCGGCGTCCCCGGCACCGCCAAGACCTGGGTCTCCGAGCACCTTGCCGCCGCCATCAGCGGCGACTCGACCTTGCTTGTCCAGGGCACGGCGGGAACCAGCGAAGAGTCCATTCGTTACGGCTGGAACTACGCTAAGCTTCTGGCCGACGGCCCCTCGCTTCAAGCGCTCGTCCCCAGTCCCATGATGCGCGCCATGCAGGACGGCAAGATCGCCCGCGTCGAAGAACTGACGCGCATCCCCGCCGATGTCCAAGACTCGCTCATCACCGTCCTCTCCGAAAAAACGCTCCCGATCCCCGAACTCGGCGCGGAAGTCCAGGCAACCAAAGGCTTCAGCGTCATCGCGACCGCCAACGACCGCGACAAGGGCGTCAACGACCTTTCCAGCGCCCTCAAGCGCCGTTTCAATACCGTTGTCCTCCCCTTGCCCGCAACGGCCGATGAAGAAGTCCAGATCGTCCAGCAGCGCTCCGCCAGTCTGGGCCGCGCGTTAGAACTGCCCGCCGAACCGGCGTCGCTTTCCGAGATCCGCCGCATCGTCACCATCTTTCGCGAACTGCGCGGCGGCATCACCGAGGACGGCAAGACCAAGCTCAAGTCCCCCACCTCCACGCTCAGCACCGCCGAAGCGATCTCCGTCGTCAACAACGGCCTCGCCCTCGCCGCCCACTTCGGCGACGGAACCCTCAGCGCCGCCGACATCGCCTCCGGCCTGCTCGGCGCCGTCGTGAAAGACCCCGTTCAGGACCGGTTGGTCTGGCGGGAATACTTGGAGACGGTTCTGAAGGAGCGCGAGGGGTGGAAAGATTTGTACCGGGCTTGCCGGGAGATTACAGATTAGGCGCAAGAGAGAAATAACCCATTTCAAATAATCTTTAATGTACGGTATAATACCGTACATTACAGACAGAAAGAAAGAGGAAATCTTGATGACGCAAGTTAGCAGAACAGCGCGTATTGAGGCGCGGATTGCTCCGCAAGCATTAGAAATTGTGCGGCGCGCCGCCGAGCTTCAGGGACGCAGTGTGAGCGATTTTGTCGTAGCCGCCGCAGAGGCGTTGGCGCACAAGACAATTGAAGAAGCCCACATTATCCGGCTTTCGGTCGAAGACCAGCACCGCTTTGCCGAACTGCTTCTCGACCCGCCGGCGCTCTCACCGGCGATGCATCGCGCAAAAGCGGCGCACGCGCGTCTGATTAGGAACACAACGAATGCCGCAATTCCTGATTGACGCGCTGGCTGCACACAATCGCGCCCGCTTCTCGTGTGGCGTTGAGCCGCTAGATCGATATTTCCGCGAGCAGGTCACGCAGGATATTCGCCGACGCGCCACCGCCTGTTTTGTCGCGGTTGATGAGACTGACGGACGCGTCGCCGGCTATTATACTCTCGCCGCCGGAGCTGTGGCGCTGACCGATCTCCCCGAGCAGCTTGCGAAGCGCCTCCCGCGCTATCCCTCAGTTCCCGTGGCGCGGCTTGGCCGGCTTGCCGTGGATGAAGCCTTCCGAGGACAAGGTCTGGGGGGCGCGCTGCTTTGGGACGCGGCAATGCGGGCCGCTCGGGCGGAGTTGATGGCGTTTGCGCTAGTCGTGGACGCCAAGGACAACCAGGCGGAAGCCTTCTATCTACACCACGGTTTCATTTTGTTGGGTTCTCGGCAGTTGATCTTGCCGCTGGGCAAGATTACTTTTGAACGGCGTTAAATACCCATGCCTTCCTCTCAAACAGCAAGTAAACTCCACATCTTCGGCATTCGGCACCACGGCCCCGGCTCGGCGCGCAGTGTTCTGCGGGCGCTGACGGCGCTTGTCCCGGATGTCATTCTTGTCGAAGGACCGCCCGACGCCGCAGCGGTCCTGCCGCTGCTCGCCCATCCAGAGATGCGGCCGCCGGTCGCACTCCTGCTTTACGATCCCGATCAGCCGCGCCGCTCCGTCTACTACCCATTTGCTGAATACTCCCCAGAGTGGCAGGCGATCCATTACGGCCTGACGCACGAAATCCCCGTGCGCTTTATGGATCTGCCGCAGGCGCATCAAATGGCGATGGAGCGCGTTCAGGAAGAGAAGACAGCCGAGGAGCCGTCGGACGACGAGACAGAGACGCCTGCGGAACCCGAAGCAAAGCTCAGTGAACGTGAGGAAATTCTGCGCCGCGATCCTCTGCGCCTGCTCGCCGAGGCGGCGGGATACAGCGATAGTGAGCGGTGGTGGGAGCATCTGGTCGAACAGCAGCCCGAGGGGCACGATCTGTTCGAGGGGATTACGGAGGCGATGGGTGCGCTGCGCGAAGAAGCGCCCGCCGTTCGCGATGAGCTGGAAGAAGCGCGCGAGGCGTACATGCGGCAGACTATCCGCGCGGCGCAGCGCGAAGGGTTTGCCAAAATCGCCGTCGTCTGCGGCGCGTGGCATGCGCCCGCGCTCGCCGAGATGCCCTCGGCAAAATCGGACAAGGCAATTCTGGACGGGCTGCCCAAGACCAAGATCGTGGCGACCTGGATTCCGTGGACCAATGGACGGCTTTCGTTCGCGAGCGGCTACGGCGCGGGGATCGAATCGCCCGGATGGTATCATCACCTCTGGTCGACGCCGGCCTCACACATCACCGCACGCTGGCTGACACGAGTGGCGCATCTCCTGCGCGCCCAGGACCTCGACGCCTCGCCCGCCAGTATCATCGAAGCCATTCGTCTCGCCGATTGTTTGGCGGCGATGCGCGGTCGTCCCCTCCCCGGTCTCCCAGAAATGAATGAGGCCACTCAAACCGTCCTGTGTTTCGGCAGCGATGTCCCAATGCGGCTAATCGAGCGCGATCTGATCGTCGGCGAAGCGCTCGGACGCGTCCCTGACGAAACGCCCTCCGTGCCCCTGCAGCAGGATCTACAAAAGCTGCAAAAGCGCCTGCGGATGCCCGCCGAGGCGGGATGGCGCGATTATGATTTAGACCTGCGCAAACCCAGCGACCTGGAGCGCAGCGAATTGCTCCACCGACTGCTTCTGTTGGGCGTTCCCTGGGGCGAGACCACCCGCGCCTACGGCGCGAAGGGCACGTTTCGAGAGCCATGGCGCGTGCAATGGAAGCCCGAGTTCGAAGTCTTATTGATTGAAAAGGGAGTATGGGGCAACAGCGTGCGCGACGCCGCCGCCGCGTTCGCCTCAGACGCCGCTGAAAAGGCGCCGGACTTACCCGCGCTGACATCGCTGCTCGACAAGATCCTGATCGCGAACCTTCCCGACGCCGCCCGCAAGTTAATGGCGCGCCTGGAAGAAGCCGCCGCACTCGCAAGTGACGTCGGGCATTTGATGGACGCCCTGCCGCCGCTCGCCAACGTCCAGCGCTACGGAGACGTGCGCGGATCCAGGCTTCCCATCGTCGCGCATGTGCTGGACGGGCTTGTCGCCCGAATCGCCGTCGGCCTCTCGCCCGCCTGCGCTTCGCTGAACGACGACGCCGCCGCCGAGATGGCCGAACGCATCAACGCCACGAACGCCGCCATTCTTCTGCTGCAAAACGAAGAGCATCTGGCGCTATGGCGCGACACCCTTTCGCGCCTTTCGCTGCAAACCAACCTTCACGGCTTGATCGCCGGCCGCAGCGCGCGTCTCCTGCTGGATGGCGGATCGCTCAGCGCCGACGAATGTGCGCGCCGCATGGGGCTTGCGCTTTCCACGGCGTCCGATCCCGCCCAGTCCGCCGCCTGGGTCGAGGGGTTCTTAAAAGGAAGCGGGACGATCCTGCTGCACGACGCCACACTCTGGCGCGTGCTGGACGAATGGGTCTCCAGCCTTACCCCCGACGCCTTTACCCAACTTCTCCCCTTGCTGCGGCGCACCTTCGCCACCTTCACGCCGCCCGAACGGCGGCAGATGGGCGAACGCGTCCGCGACGGCGCCGCGCTGACGGCCGGACATGCTGGCGGAGATGAGGAATTCGATGCGGCAAGGGGCGAAGCGGCGCTGCCGCTGGTTGCGCTGCTGCTGGGGCTTTCGAGACCTATTCCCCCAGCGCTTTAGCGCACTTCCCCCTTTTCCCAGCAAGGCCCTTCGGGCGGGAAAAGGGGTGTTCATCATTACAGCCCAGACGAGTTTTGTCGTTAGGTTTCGGCCCCTCCGCCCCAATTCTGCGGGACCCGATTTCGGATAACGGCATTTTCCGGTCCCCCAGAATTGGGGCGGAGGGGCCAAACACCCACACGAATTGGGGCGGAGGGGCGATATTACTCTTCTCACAAGCCGGAACACTCGCCTGGACGGCAGTTACGAACGCCCCTTTTCCCGCCCGAAGGGCCTTGCTGGGAAAAGGGGAAAGCGCGCTAAAGCGCCGGGGGAATAGGTCACTTCCCAAATACCGAATCATCCATCACCGCCGGCTTCATCGCATAAATATCCAGCGTTTTGACGGTCGCCGCGCCGCCTTCGGCCGTCAGCCGAACGCCGAGGTTCGCCGCAGGGACATCGGAGTGGAACGCATCCAGAACAACGGCGCCGTCGGCGGCGTAGACATCGAGCGCGCCGTTGTCCAGGAAGACATGCAGCTTGAGGTTCGGCCCCATGGAAGCGGGCAGAACGGCGTCCCCTCGGCCGGGGACGTGGAGTGTGCGCGTCGCGACGTCGTATCGGATGGCCAAGGACTGGGAGCCGTCGGCGCTGGTCCGCAGATGCACGGTCACACTCGACGCCGCGCCGGGATCGATGTCCGCGATCAGTTCCAAAGACTTGCCGGAGATTTGATCAGACAGATCGAGCGATCCATTCAGGGCGCGATCAGTGATCTGGACATGCTTGCCGCGCAGACTTTCAAATTTCTTCACGGGCGTCGATACAATGGTCCCGTCTGACGTGATATGCAGTACGCTCGGTAATGTCACATAACCGTTCCAGCCCGCGCCTTCCTCCGTATGCATCCAGCCGTAATAGACCACATCGCCGTCGGCGTTACGCATCAGTTGACTGGCGTAGGAGCCATCGGCCAGCACGCCACGCTTCTCCGTGATGAATCGGCGATTGGCGACATCGAGCTGTCCGACAAACGATTCGACCTTGCCATAGGTTGAGGTCAACAGCATCCACTTGCCGTCGATAAGTGCGATGTTGGGACATTCGATATTATGGATCTGGGCGTCGGGATGCTGGAAGATCGGCCCAAGGTACTTCCAGGCGGTCAGGCCGGGATTGGTCGCCTGGTACATCAGCACGACGCCATGATCGTTCAAGCCGCCGCCGGTGAGCATATAGGTCACGCCATCCTGCTTAAAGAGGAACGGATCGCGCCATTCGGCGACTTTATCGCTTCCATGGTTCGCGTTCGACACCAGCGGGTTCTGGGGCGCCTTGCGCCACGTCTTCAGATCAGGCGACGCCGCGACAGCGCCCCATTGCTCGGGATCGCGGCCGCCGATGCTGGTGTAGAACGCCATCGGGATTCCGTCGGCGCGCGGAAAGATGGAGCCGGAGTAGATATGGTCCTCGCCGGCGCTTCGCGACGGCCAAAGGGCCGGCGGCATCTGGACCCAGTTCACGAGATCCTTGCTGCGGGCGTGCCCCCAGTGCATGTTGCCCCATTTCGGGCCGTACGGATTGAACTGGTAAAAGACGTGATACCAGCCTTTGTAGTAGATCGGCCCGTTTGGGTCGTTCATCCATTGCGCAGGAGCGTGGTAATGGTAAGCCGGACGGCGTGCGTCGGCTTCAGCGGCAGGAACGGCGGCGCGGATCGCGGTCATGGCCGAGGCGAGCAGACGAGTTTGCTCATCGGGCAGTTTCGCGTCTGTCAGCCTGATATCGTCGACGTTGAGATGTCCCCACTGTCCGGTCGCGGTGTCCGTAATTTTCAGGGTCGCCGTTTTTCCATAGAGGTCGGAGACATCCCACTGGTTTCGCTGAAGCTGCTCGCTGTCGCCGCCGGTCGCGGTGCGCACAGAGGTTTCATTCACGATCAGATCGACCCGGTTCTCCGCCGGATGATGACCGCCGCCGACCAAGAAGGAGAGATATTTGCGGCTGATGACAAACGGCGGCGACGTGAGCGTTCCGACCGCCCTATCACTGCCGTCCAGATAAGTATTGATCAGGCCCGCGCCAACGAAGCCGCTCACGGCTTGCTGTCCGCCGATCGCCCCGTGCGCCGGGCCGGCGCCGAACGCCGTTCCGGTCGTGGTCCAGCCATCGGAATAGGCGGCGCCTTCAAAGTCGGCTATCACAATATCCGAAGTCGCTTTAACGGCAGCCTTCGTTACTGTATCAATCTTTACCAAGGACGTCTTAGTTGGGGTCGCGCAGCCGCCAGTTCCCGCGGAGATGAGGACGCCGATCAAAGGCGAAGCGATCAATGCCCGCCGCCCCAGAAGACGCTTGGGCGCGGAGAAAAACAAAAAAATTTGGGCCATGGGATCGCTTTCTAGAGTGGAAATTCGCCGGATGTTTCCGACCACGACGAGCGCAGCGTGCGGACAAGCAATGAGGAAACACGCACGGGCGCGCCTTCGGCGAAGAACTCCAGCGATGGACGCGGGTCGGCGGGGGTCACACAGAACGACAGCGTGGAGCGCCCGCCGTCGACGAAAATCTCAAGCGATGTTCGATCGGCAAGGATGCGCAAATGCATCACTGGTTCGGCGCTCTCGCGGCGAGCGACGCGGCCCAGGCAGGAAATCGTTTGGTCCTGGTGGGCGTATCGAATTTCCCTGCCGCCGATCCGAAATCCGAATACCGCACTGCTGTCGAGCGGGACTTCAAGTTCGATATCGAGAAGGTCTGAAGAGATCTCGGACAGAGGATTTTCACCCGGCGAAACGGACAGGTCGCGCCATTCGCTCCGATCCGTCACGAGCAATGCGATCTCACTCACGGGAGAGCGGAACACCCGCAGACCGTCGGGCGTGTCGCGCAGAGTCATCTCGGTGGGGAAAGTCATCTGCTGATTGAACGGCATCCCAGGATAAACACCGCCCGCCATCCATCCGATCTGAATCCGACGGCCGTCCGCCGGCGGGATGTCGCTGAACGTCTGCGCCGCATAGAAGTTCGAGCCGAAGTCCATGGCGTAAGGCCCGGCGATTTCCGTGAACACAGCGCCATCAAAGCGGCCGATCAGATAGTGACTGTTGGCGGCGGCGAAGACCCAGCGCTCCTCGTCCGGCGCGCCCTGTACGGTCATGGGGAAGAAGTCCGGACATTCGCTGGAGTTAGGGATCGACAGGGTCTGGATACGGTTCCAGCGCTTCAGATTAGGTGAGGTAAAAAGCGCGAAGCTCTCACCGTCCAGAAACAGCGCCATCACCCAGAACTGGCCTGGCGCATACCAGATCACCTTGGGGTCGCGGTTCTCCCCAACGACGTGAGGCAGAACGGGATTGCGGGCGTACTTCGTCCATATGCGTCCACGGTCGTTGCTGTACGCCAGACACTGGGTAAACGGCTGGCCCTCGGATTCTGGAGACGAACCGCCGGCGGCGGTGTACATCGCAACAATCGTCGGCTCCGCGCCAGTCTGAAACCCGGCGGTGTTGTCGTGGTCGATCACGGCGGAGCCGGAATAGATCGTGCCCAGATGATCGGGCTCAATCGCATCTTCGATCTGACGCCAGGTCACAAGGTCCGCGCTCACGGCGTGCCCCCAGGTCATATTCCCCCAGTTGTTATCCGTGGGATTATGCTGAAAGAACAGATGGTATTCGCCCGCGCAATAAACAAGGCCGTTCGGGTCGTTCAGCCAGTTGCGCCGCGCCGTGAAGTGAAACTGCGGCCTGCCGCTTTCCTGATAATCCACGGCCTCGGCGGGCGGCGGGTTTGCGATCGTCTTACTCATGCGTCACTCAATTCCTAATTGCTTTTGAATGTTCTCCAGCGAAACGCCTTTGGTTTCCGGCATTCGGGTCAGCACCCAAACGAGCTGGCCGACGCTGCACAGGGCGTAGAAGGCGAAGGTCATCCAGCCGGCGTACGCGGCGATGATCGGGAAGGTCCAGGAGATTGCGGCGGCCATCACCCAGTGCGTGAAGCTGCCCAGCGCCTGCCCCTGGGAACGGACCCGGTTCGGGAAGATCTCGCTGATGAAGACCCAGATAACCGCGCCCTGACCGAAAGCGTGTGAAGCGATAAAGACCAGCAGGCTCGCCAGCACCAGCGGACCACCGGTGTGCGTGTAGAAAAGATACGCGGTCACACTCAGGCTGATAATGTACCCGATGGAGCCGACCAGCATCAGCTTGCGCCGGCCGATCTTGTCGATCACGGTCATGGCGGCCATCGTGAAGGCCAAATTGACGATCCCGACAATGACCGGCTGCAGGAACGCCGATTCTTTGCTCGCTCCCGCCATCGTGAAGATCTCCGAGGCGTAGTACATCAGCGCATTGATCCCGGAGAGCTGATTGAACATGGCGATCGCCACGGCGAGCATGATCGGCTTCGCATACTTTCGGGTGAAGAACGGCTCGTCCGTCGCATGATGCTCCGTATCGAGCGACTGCTGAATCTCTCCGACAAGCGTGTCGATATTGCGGGCGCTTGCGCCGCACCGCAGCAGCACCTCCCGCCCCTCGCTCGCGCGGCCCTTCGCAATCAGCCAGCGCGGGCTTTGCGGCGTCGTGAAGAGAAGGGCAAAGAACGCCACCGCCGGCGCGGCCTGCACGCCGAACATCCATCGGTATTGAACGTCGCCCAGGTTCATGCTGCTGATGATATAGTTCGAGAGATACGCCAGCAATATTCCCAGCACGATGTTGAACTGCGTGACCGACACCAGCCGTCCCCGGAACTTCGCCGGCGCGATCTCGGCGATATACATCGGCGAAACCACGGAGGCCCCGCCGACCGCAAGGCCGCCCAGAAACCGAAAGGCGACAAAGACCCAGAGGTTGTTCGCCATCGCGCATCCGACCGCCGTCACAAAGTACAGGATCGCCAGAACGAAAAGGATCTCACGGCGCCCATACTTGTCTGCCGGCTTGCCGACCGCGATCGATCCGATCAGGGTGCCGATCAGCGCGCTCGAAACCGTAAAACCCTTCATTGCGGGAGAAAGGTGATAGATGGATTGCAGCCAGTCCGTTGCCCCGGAAATGACGGCCGTGTCGAACCCGAAGAGCAGTCCTCCGAGGGCGGCGACAATCGCGGCGCAAATAACGACGGAATTGATTTTGGAGTCGTCTTGGCCAGCCCCTGCCCCCGCCCCCGCCCCCGCCCCCGTCGGCGATGCATCGAGCCCCTGTCCTTGTTCATTCACCAGCATACGATGTATTCCTCTTTATTTCCAAACGCCGTCATGACGCGGCGTGTGCGCGAACAACTCCGGACACGAAAGGAGCGAACTTTTTGCCGCCAAAACTCTTGATCTGCATTCGGATTTCGTCCGTATAATCCGGAACCGCGCCATTCCGGGTCGCGACGTAGGCGCCGAGAACATTGCCGTAACTGGCCGCTTCCGCCGCCGAGCCGCCCCGCAGCCAGGTCGCGAGAAATGCGGCGGAAAAGGCGTCGCCCGCTCCCACGGCGTCCCGCACCGTGATATTGCGGCCCTGAATGTGCGTGACGCCGGTGTCGTCCGCCGCCAGACACCCGCGAGCGCCCAGCGTGACTAGCACCACATCCATCGAATAAGCCGACCGCAGTAAGTTTGCGAACTGCCGCTCACTCATCTCACGCCCGAATAGTATTCGAGAGAGAAAGATTGCTTCTGTATCATTTACCTTTACGATATTAGCTTGATGCAAACCCCATTCGATGATCTCTTTCGAATAAAACTCCTGACGCAGATTCACGTCGTAGAACGTCGGCGCGTCCGGCAGGGCTTCCAGCAGATCATGCAGGGCGCTTTGGGAAATGGGACTGCGCTGCGCGAGCGTACCAAAACAAACGGCGTCGACTTTCAGCGTCGAGGGGGCGCGGCGTATGTCGGAAGGCAGCTCGATAAAATCCCAGGCGGCTGGTTCATGGATCGTGTAGCTCGGCTGTCCGACATCCGAAAGGCTTACCGTGACGGATCCTGTCGCATGCTCACCGCACATCACGCCGGTCATATCAACGCCAAGTTTTGCCGCTTCTACAATTGCGACGCGTCCGAGGTCATCGTCCCCCACACAGGAGATCATTCGGGCATTCATCCCAAGCCGGGCGGCGTGCGCCGCCAGATTGAAGGGCGCGCCGCCAAGATAGGGCCGGCCGTCGATAATGTCCCACAGGACTTCGCCAAAGGAAATAAGAGTCGGAGCGTCATTCAAAGTCATAAGAGCACACGGACAGTCCAATCAAAATTTATTGCTATTTGTTATGTCGTCCCCTTTGGCAGGAAGACGCTCGGTACGGTCACGTGTCGCGGGGGGCAGGTTACCGCTCCTTCGATCCGCTCGCGCAGCATGGCGACCGCGATGCGGCAGAGTTCGTCCACCGGGTTCTTGATCGTGGTCAGCGGCTTGTCGAGACAATCGCCTTCTTCAATCCCATCCACGCCGACGATCGCGATATCCTCGGGAACGCGCAGTCCGGCGCGCAGAACGCCGTGGTAGACGCCGATCGCAATATGGTCATTGTGGCAGATCAGCGCGGTCGGCCGCTCTGAAGGCGGCATCGATGCGATGTACAAACCCAGGTTCAGTGCGCCGCGCCGGCTGTTGTCGTCCAGCTTCATGGACACAACCGCCACGCCACGGTCATGGGCGGCGGCGTATAGCGATTGGTGTCGCTGTTTCACAAACAGGTCAAACGGATCGTAAGGAGTGATCACACCGATCCGTTTGTGGCCGCGCTCGAAAAGATGCTCCGCCGCCGCCGCCATGGCGGGCCGCAGATCGAACTGAACCGTATCGCGATGCGCGTCCGCCGTCGAATCCAGATAGACGACTGGAACATGTGAGACCGGCGCGCCGAGGATACCCTCAGAGACGCGTCCAATTGCGGCGTGCATGAGAATGCCATCTACCGGCCAAACGGACAAAATCTCGGGACGGGCCTTGGCGATATAGGGAATCGAGGCATCCACCAGACGCCGGTATCCCCCCTCCGCGATCGCCGTCTCACTGGCGCCGAGCAACTCGGTGAAGAACGGGTTTTCGATCCCGGTCATCAGCACACCGATCAGCTGGGTCTTGCCACGAAACAGCGACTTCGCCATCTGATTGGGCACATACCCCAGCTCGGTCGCCGCTTTTCGAACCCGCTCCTGTGTTTCCGGAGCAATCCTCGCCTCTACGTTGCCATTCAGCACATGCGATACGGTCCCGCGAGAGACATTCGCGCGGATCGCCACATCTTTAATTGAGATTCGCATGTATGAATTATGGCGCGAGATCAAATGAAATCGTGAATTTGCGAGAGAAGCGCCGGACACAATGCTGCGGCCGGCGCTCCATGGCAGTGGATTGCCCGTTTAATTCGGGCTGAACGTCGCCGTATATCGCGGGAAGTTGGCGTTTCCCGGGAAATCGGTGCCGGCGGCGTTGTTATATCGATTCGGCTGGTCGGTGGCGTTGAATGCGGCGTTGCCTCCGCTGGAAACCCGAGCGCCGGGGATCCATTTGGCGTGGCCATCAGCCATGAGATACGTAGAGGCGTCGGTGTGACGGCCGGGAGTGCCGTCAAGCCCGCCCGTGTTCAAGTCGACCGGGCCGGTGGAGACCTTTGCCTGAGAATCGTAAGCGCCGGATGTCACTCCAAGGCAGCCGCCGGATGCGCTTGTGACCACGGAGAAGTGCGTGGCCGCAGGCGTGCTGGACTTTCCTTCGTCAACCGACGTGATGTTGGCCAGGTTGTTAGTAACCTCGCAAAGCAGCACGGTCTGGGCCGGAGCGTTGAAGCCGGCGAGCTTCCCGAGCGGTCCCTGGGGATTGCCGAAGCCTGGAGTGAGGTACGAGTTAATGATATGCGTATTCATGGCGTAGGAGACTTCGTACATCGGCGGATTTGCCGATGGCTGGCTCGGCGTTTTATCGTCGGGGCAGAGGTACACGCCGGTCGATTTGACGTACGGATAGATTTCACCCGCCCATCCAATGCCGAAATGGTCATTGCCGGAAAGGACGTTGGGGATGGATCCAGCGGGGAACGTCTCGTCGTTATCCTGGACATACTGCATGAAGCCAAGACCAAGCTGCTTCTCATTCGACAGACAAGAGGTCTGCCGCGCCTTCTCGCGCGCCTTGGCGAAGACGGGGAAGAGGATGGCGGCAAGTATCGCGATAATCGCGATGACAACGAGTAATTCAATCAAAGTAAAACCGAAAGATTTGCGTGATTGTGCGGAATTCATTTTTGTAAATCCTATAGATGAAAAGACGTTAATCGAGACTGATCTGAGTATAGCACTACTAGTATTGCATGTCAAGAATTATTTATAAAAGGCTCCTTTGTTCATGCCGTTCGTTAAATCGCACTCCAGGTGGCGGCGTAATTCGGGAAGTTATTGTCGCCCGCGAAGTCGGCGCCGGCGGCGTTGTTAAAATAGGCTCCGGCAGGTGTCGGCGCGCTGGTGGGCGTCGCGGCGTCATTCGCGCCGGGGCAGACTTGAGAAGGCCGCAGCCATTTGGCGTGGCCGTCCGAGAAGAGATAGCTCGCTCCTTCGGTATGCCGTCCATCCTTCTGGCTAATGTCCTTGTTGTAGCCACCGACATAACCCGTAGCGCCCTTGACTGTCGGCGAATCCGAGCCGCCATGCACCTGACCGTCAAAGAATGCGTTTCCGGTGCTGCCAGGGGAGACATTGTCCACGGCGCCGCCTTCGTTCGGAGTTGAGATGCGACCGAATGCGTTCGTACACTCGGAAAGCAGCACGGTCTTGGCGGGCGACGTAAACGCAGAGAGCTTGCCGAGCGTAGTCGGCAGGCCGTTGCCGGCATTGAAGCTGTTCGGGATCAGAGCGTTATAGGCGTATGAAACGGGATAAACCGGCGGGACGGCGCTCAGATTGCCGGTCGTGGAATCGTCCGGGCATTGGAATACGCCGGTACTCTTGACGTATGGATAGATCTGACCGGCCCAGCCAGCGCCCAAATTACCGCCGAAATTCAGCTGCGAGCCGATAGGAAGAGTCTCATCGTTATCCTGACTGTATTGCATAAATCCCAAACCAATCTGCTTCTCATTCGAAAGACAAGATATTTGGCGGGCCTTTTCGCGAGCTTTCGCAAAGACAGGAAAGAGAATAGCGGCTAAAATCGCGATGATTGCAATAACCACGAGCAACTCTATCAAAGTAAATCCACGTAAGTTCTTCGATTGATACGTCTGCATTGTCCGAACCTCCAAAAGGTATGATAATCAAACCCGAAGCCGGGGTACAACTACTATAGCACAACTAGTATTGCATGTCAACAGAATTTTCTTGCTCGCATTTCATACACGGAAATTGGCGTAGAATCTGGGTAGGTGGATCCTACTTGCCCATCGTGTCCGCCGTTTGTCCCAAACGAACGATGGCCCGCTCGACGTCTTCAGACCAGAAGGCGGCGTTCAGGCGAATGCAATTTCGATACTTTTGTTTGGCGGAAAAGAGAGGACCAGGCGCGATGGTCATTCCCGCCGTCAGCGCCCATTCGTAGAGCTTCAGCGCGTCGACACGCGGGGGACACTCGACCCACAGCACGTAACCGCCTTCGGGGCGGGTAACACAGGTTCCGGTGGGAAAGGCGCGGCCGACCGCCTGCCCCATCAGCAGCACCTGCCGGGCGTAAACTTTGCGGATCTTACGCAAGTGGTGGTCGTAGCCGCCGTTGGCGAGGAAATCGGCGACCGCAAGCTGGGTCGGCGTCGGGCAGGCGAGGCTGCTCGTCAGCTTCAGCCGCGTCATTTTGTCCATGAAGCGACCGGCGACCGCCCACCCCACCCGGTATCCCGGCGCGAGGGTCTTCGAATACGACGAGCAAAGGATCACCCACCCGTCTCGGTCGAACGCCTTGCAGGTCTTCGGGCGCTCGTCCGCGAAGCCGATATCGCCGTAGATATCGTCCTCGATCAGCGGGATCTCCCGCTCAGAAAGCATCTCCACCAGTTCGCGCTTGTGATCGTCCGGCATGCACCCGCCCAGCGGGTTGCTGAAGTTGCTGACAACGACGCAGGCGCTCACCTCATTTTCTCCCAGAGCGTAGCGAAGCGCCTCCAGACTGATCCCCGTGCGCGGCGAGGTTGGGATCTCCAGCGCCTTAAGCCCCAGCTGCTCGATGCATTGCAGGATCCCATAGTACACCGGCGATTCGATCGCTACCGTGTCGCCCGGCTGGCAGACGGCCCTCAGCGCGAGACTGATCGCTTCCTGGCTTCCGCAGGTCGTCAGGATCTGGTCGGGCGAGAGCGTGCATCCGGCGCCAAGCGCGCGCCGCGCGATCTGCACGCGCAGCGCTTCCGCGCCGAGCGGGCCGTTGTACGCCACGCTCAGGACGCCGTGCCGGCGCGTGACCGCTGCGATCGTCCGGCTCAGCTTGCCGATGGGAAGCAGTTCGGGATTGGGGATCGCCGCGCCCAGGTGCAGAAGATTGGGGTTGCCGATGTCGCGCATCAGCATTCCATGGAAGTCGCTGAGACTGACGGCGGTGGGGGTGCGCGACGGGCGAGAGACCTCGGGCTCGGCAGGCGCCTCCTGCCGCGCGAGACGCACGTAGTATCCCGACTGCGGGCGCGCCTCGATCAGCCCACGATCTTCCAGAACCCGGTACGCCTCCATAACCGTCGAAATACTCACTTGCAGCTGCTGGCTGAGCTTGCGCACGGACGACAAGCGGTCGCCCGGCTTGAAAGTACCCTCATCGATCAGGCGTGTCACACGCGCCGCAACCTCTTCGTAAAGCGTCCCGGACCGGACGCCATTGTCTTCCGTGGTAATCATGCCTCCATGATACCTGCCCTCGCTCTTCAAGCATAGGGGCAATTCCCTCCAATCATGACCAGTACAGTGAAATATTTACCAATCTGTACCGGTCACAATTCACGGAATTTACGTCTGTACTCTTCGCGCGCATCCCGCCATAATAGAGTCATGAAAGCGCAAACACTCAATGTCGAGCAGGCGCCCGCTCCCATCCGAACCGACACGGATCACAAGTCCAGGGACGCGGACGAAGTTTCATTGATTTCCGGCGGCCTGTTCCGCCTGGACGCTCGTCGGACCGGCGGCGCCGTCGCCTGCCTTCAAGGCGAATGCTGGGTAACACAAGAAGGCGACGCCTCCGATTACCATCTCTCCGTCGGAGACATATTTCAGATCACACACCGAGGGCGCGTCCTCGTGCAGGGCATGGCGCGAGGAGCGCGTATTTGCGTGTACTAACATCACAACGCCTTTCTGGCTCCCGCTCTTTCAGTGAGGCGCGGGAGTGGAGCCAAGAATAGCGTGCCGATTGCTAAGGAATACGCTCCAAAGTGCGTGAGAAAATGCGGACGAGATGATCGCCCGACGTTACCCAGTCGGGCCTACAGCA
The DNA here is from genome assembly GCF_039929585.1 of Capsulimonas sp. Classification (NCBI taxonomy): domain Bacteria; kingdom Bacillati; phylum Armatimonadota; class Armatimonadia; order Capsulimonadales; family Capsulimonadaceae; genus Capsulimonas; species Capsulimonas sp. Next base: position 781 of record NZ_JBDSQY010000011.1, on the reverse strand, counting down.
GTGAGCGCGGCCCTCAGAGGAAAGTCGCGCCACTGCAAATACTCTCAGTCGCTTACCTTAAGATGAATGACCACAGCTGCTGACATCCGCCGCCATTCCACGCCCATAGCTGAATACGGGTGTTGTTGGCGCCTGAGCAGTTTTGGCCGTCGAGGACGTCATGCGTACCGTCGGATTTCGTTCCGGCAGTGCTGATCCGGTAATTTCCAGTGGAGATCTGATCGATTGCCCATTGCTGGCAGTCGCGGTTGACGAAATCATAGAGCTGTATCAGCGTGCCGTTGTTCGGATTACACCCGGAACAGTCCAGGCTGCGTCCGATCGTTCCGTCGGGATTGATCGTACGGATCGAGTAATAGCCGTTGTTCAGGCTGTTAATCTGCCATTTTTGACTATTAAACCCACCCCACTGATAAACTTGAATGGGCGTGTTATTCCCATTATTGGTGTTTAAACAATCAAGAGCATTTCCGGTTGTTGTTGCGACGATCTCGTAGACGCCGTTGGGAATTGTGGACGCCCCGATCCCGTTATTGATCGCCGCGGCGTAAGCCGTCGCGTTGCCTTGGAAGCCATCGTAGAGCCACATCCAGCCACCGTTAGTCCCGCACTGATTCTTCCAGCCGTTCATCCGTGATTGCACGGTGGCTGCGCTATTGCCGGCGCTGTCTAAGCCGGGATAAACGGGAATGCCATTAAAGTTCCAAGAGCATGGATTGTTGCCGCCGCCGCCCGAGTAGCATTGCAGGTGAACGCTATCGATCGTGCCGCCGCGCTGGCT
>NZ_JBDSQY010000010.1:0-5109 GCF_039929585.1 Capsulimonas sp. | reverse complement strand
GAAGAAAACAGACGACTTATAGCTTGAGCGCCTTGATCCGGCTGACGGCCTCAATCACGTTTTCGCGTACGCCGAAGGCGCTGAGGCGGAAGTAGCCTTCGCCGCTGGAGCCGAAGCCGGAGCCGGGGGTGCCGACGACGTGGGCTTTGCTGAGCAGCAGGTCGAAGAACTCCCAGGAGGTGATATTTCCGGGCGTCTTGAGCCAGATGTACGGGGCGTGGACGCCGCCGTAGACGGCGATGCCGGCTTCGGCGAGTCCTTCGCGGATCAGGCGGGCGTTTTCCATGTAGTAGGCGATCGTTTCCTTGATGGCGGCCTGGCCTTCGGGGGTGAAGACGGCGGCGGCGCCTTTCTGGATCGGGTAGCTCACGCCGTTGAACTTGGTGGTCTGGCGGCGCGACCACAGGGTGTGCAGCGAAACCAGTTCGCCGTTTTCGTTGCGGGCCTGGACGCTCTTGGGGACGACCGTGTAAGCGCAGCGCACGCCGGTGAAGCCGGCGGTCTTGGAGAAGCTGCGGAACTCGATCGCGACGTCGCGCGCGCCGGGGATCTCGTAGATCGAGCGTACCAAGCTGGGATCGCTGATGTACGCTTCGTAGGCGGAATCGAAGAGAATAATGGACTCGTTGGCCTTGGCGTAATCCACCCATTTCTGCAGGGCTTCCCGCGAAAGCACCGCGCCGGTCGGGTTGTTCGGGGAGCAGAGGTAGATCAAGTCCACGTGTCCCGTAGGCAGCTCGGGATCGAAGCCGTTCTCGACGGTGCAGGGCATGTAGACCAGACCCTCGTAGCGGCCGGACGCGTCGGCGGCGCCGGTGCGGCCGGCCATGACGTTGGTGTCCACGTAGACGGGGTAGACGGGATCGGTGACGGCGACGACGGCGTCAGTCGAGAAGATCTCCTGGATGTTGCCGGTGTCGCATTTGGAGCCGTCGGAGACGAACACTTCATCGGCGGCCACATCGGCGCCCTGGCTCTGGAAGTGATCCGCGATCGCCTGGCGCAGGAACTCATAGCCCTGCTCCGGGCCGTATCCCTTGAACGATTCGATGTGTCCGAGCTCCTCGACGCCGGCGTCGATCGCCTTGCGGATCGGCTCGGCCAGCGGCAGCACCACGTCGCCGATGCCCAGGCGGATTACTTTCGCATCCGGGTTCGCCGCCGTGAACGCGCTCACGCGCCGTCCAATTTCCGGGAATAGGTATCCCGCCGCCAATTTTTGATAATTACTGTTGATTTTTGCCATATCGCCGTTTACTCATTCACAGTGGTTCGTACGCCGCCCGCGCTGTTGGGGGCATGTCGCGTTCCGGCGGCAAGTCGCTTGGGGATTGACGCCGCGAAGAGATTATAGCAGAAATGGACGATTTCGAGGGGGGATGACTGCGGCGCGCGCTGTGCGGACGGTATACTCAATCCCATGCCCACTCAAGAGCCAAGCACAATCGAAACCTCCCGTCTTCTGCTGCGCCCGTTCCGAGAAGACGATTGGCGTGACGTGCACGCCTACGCCTCCGATCCTGTCGTCACCCAATTTCTGAACTTCGGTCCCTTGTCGGAAGATCAGTCCCAGGCGCTTGTGCGGAATTTGGCGTCGTTCGCCCAGTCGCCGCAGGCGTCGTACTCGTTTGCGATTACGACACTGGCGGATGGCGCCCTGATTGGTGGATGCAGCCTGTATCGCGCTGGCGCTCCCGATGGCAGAGCAGAATTGCTTTATCTGCTCAATCGGCAGTACTGGGGCTGTGGCTATATGCCGGAAGCCGTACGCGGCCTATTAAACTTTGGGTTTCTTGAATTGGACTTGCACCGGATTTTCGGTCACTGCGATCCGGAAAACACGGCGTCCGCGCGTGTGATGGAGAAGACGGGCATGGCGCGGGAGGGACTGCTGCGCCGGGAGCGCTGGGTGAAAAACCAGTGGCGCGATGTGATTGTCTATGCCGCACTGTCCAGCGATTGGAACGCCGCAGCGCTGTAAATTGACCCGTTTCCGCTATTGCGGCTCATCGGTCCCCACAGACCAGGCGAGGAAAGTGTGGCGGGCAAGCGATGCGCTGCAGCATTCGGCGCAGATGATCTGCCAGTCCGCGACGCCGCAGGCGCGCTCCGTCCAGCCCTGCTCCGCGCATAGCACCTCGTCGCACAGCGCGCACCATGCCTGCGCCGGCGCGTGCGGCGTGTCCTTGCAGGCGTAGTAACTCAGGCCGGATTCCAGACGCAGATGACGACAAACCAGGGAATAATCCGAGGCGCCGTGTCGAGGGCATTGTATCTTGGGTCGAACTTGCGATTCCATAGGCGATGTTTTTAGAGCGGGAGCAGCCCCTCAGTCAAATAGGCGATGTGCTGTGTGGAGTTTACCTCAGCAATGTTAGGGTCCAGTCCTGGGAAGCCGCCCCACTGGAAACAAATCCGTAGATAATCGACGAACGTCGTACGGTGTGGCTCATTTTCGGCAGTCGCGTCGGCGGTGAGACAGGGGAGGGCGATGCCGTACGGCGCGCCGCCGCTGACGTTGGCTTTGTGGTAGAAGTCCGGCGCGAACTCGTACTCATATGGTCCCATCTCCTCCTCTCCTTCCTCATCGCATTCCTCTCGCCAATCGCGGTAAGAGTCGAGACGATACTCCAGCTCCAGTTCATTCACAACCAGAGGGTCGGGGTAGATGGCGCGCCATTGAGCGTGGAACCCCATGAAATCCACCGCTCCCACAGCTTCATACCAGGCTCGCAGCGAGAGGGGGAGCGCGCCGACGGCCGTTTCAAGCGTGTCAAGCTGCGTCGTAATGTCTGGCGGCGGCGGGACAAGCGGACCTGGGTAACTGGGAACCGGAGCGCCCTCTTCGTAGAACCCGAATCGGTAGCCGATCGCTTCCAGGCGCGGGATCAACAGTTCGACGTTCTGCCGCGCCCACGCCATGGTTTCCCGCGCGACGGCCATGGCTTCGGAGAGCAAAGGCTCTGTGCGGACGGCGTCGCTGAGCGCGGTCAGCTCCGCCCACACTTGCTCGTGTTCGCCGGCGCGGTATCGATCGATATAGGTCGCCATAATTAAACTCTCGGTTGTCTGTTCTCGTTAGAAGCCCTGGACAGCTGGCGTCGCCTCGCTTGGCGGCGGTGAGCCGATGACGAAAGACTGGGGGCGCGTGGCTCCGCTGAGTCCGCACTTGGATTTGTCGAATTGCACACGCAGGCGATACGTTCCAGGCCGGGTGAGATCGAAGAACTTCGAAAGATCGAGTGACCCAGCTTCGCATTCCTCAGTGGGCTTCAGCGTTCGGCGTGCGCTGGGGAGAGCGGGAATGGAATGAGTGGCCGAAAGGGAATGGAATTCGTCAGACTTCTGATTGCCGCCGTTGTCGATCCAGCGATAGGACGAGTATTCCATGAGAATGGTGACGCCGTCCGGCAGGCCGGGTGAGTTTGCGTCTGCTGCCGAGACGGTTTGCGCCACTCCCGCCCGGTTGCGCAAATGGATCGTGAGCGGGGCCGACGCGCCGATGGGAATGGAGCTGCTCCCATCATGAGGGATCGGGCTGATGAAGGAGCATTCGATTTTGTGCGTCAATACGGTCCATGGATACTCGTTTTCCGCCGGGAAGTCGATCTCCTCGGCGGGAACGCGCGCGAAGTCGTGCGGGCCGGCGAAGGCGTAGAAGCGATGGCCGTCCGCCGTTTCTTCCGCGTCCCAGACGTACCCGTCCTGATCGTACTGGACCATCGTGTGAAGCTTGCCGCGCGGATCTCGATATCGCGATTCCCGGGAGTACCGTTTGTCCGCGGTCCAGCGCGCTTTCATCGGCAGATCCGGCATGGAAACCAATCGCGCCCCCTTGGGCAGGGCGAAGATGGCGGTTCCCTCCTGAACATCCTGGGATGAGGCCGGGCGCTCTCGCAAGGGAAAGAGTGGACGCGCCCGGAGATAGGGGAAATCGTAACTGTCGCCGGGGGTGCTGAGTCGGTCGTCATGCCCATACCGATCTCCATAAATGCGCAGGCGCTCTGCCGCCTGCGCGATCGCCGCGTCGCGCTTCGACTCGGGCCATTCATATTGGAAATCCGGCATGCCGCTGACGTGGGAAAGGCGCCACGCCGTCATATCGCACCTTCGGATCGTGATTTGTGTCGTCTTACCGGGCCAGTCGTGGCTGCGGACGTAGAGTGTATTCATCGGGCGCGGCCCGCCTGCGCTCACCTTCCCGGCGTCGCTCTTGTCGGCAAGCATGACAATAACGACGTCTCGAAATGGAGCGACCCCGAGCAGCGGGCTTTCCAGAAGGTTCTCGAAAACATCGCCGCCAAACCCCTCGCGCTTTTGCAGCAGGGGAACCCAGAGCGACTTGGGATCTTGGAACAGATACGCTGCGGCGTCGATCATGGCGGGATCGTGCGTGCAGCGCCAGAGCGGCTCTAAAATGGGGCTGTTATCGAACGGCGAGAGATCTTTGAGAGTAGCCGATTTGATCCAGGCTCCATAATCCGCAAGGGCGTCCGTGTCGCCGCCGCGCACGCGGGCCATCGTGATCTGCGCCAGTGTTTGGCTATTCTGGTAAATTAAGATCGATTCGCGCCAACGATTGCTGCTTGCCCGTGTCGCCGCAAACTGATCTTTCAGTGATGGCGTCGCCGCTTTCGCATCCCAGGCCGAAAGATACAGCGCCATCTGGTCCGCGTTTTGCACGTCGTAGAACTGCTGTGACGAGTTCGGCTCCTGTGTCTGGATCATGTCGTGGACGCGTCGCGCCATCAGATCGGAGATGGAAGGCGCGGCCTCGGATCGAAGCGCTTCTCCCGACGCGGGAGGCGGCTGATTGTGCGGTCGCTGCGATGTCTCGACCCAGCCTCCGCGCGTGATCACATCGCTGGGCGTGACGATATTTTTCGCCGCCTGAAGCCACTGACTGGGGGCGGCGCTGTCGTCGGCGAGAGTCAGTCGCCAGCGCTGCGGGAGTGAGAGAGCGTGATACTTGTCCCAATACGCCTGAACCGCGGCGGCTCGGCTCGCCGCCGTGTCGCCGGCCGGCAGAGCCGACCGCAGTGCACCGGTGGAAGCCGGCAAGGATTGGAAGATCCTCCAGAGCGGCCTCGGCGTGAAGAAGTATCCGCT
>NZ_JBDSQY010000009.1:0-12753 GCF_039929585.1 Capsulimonas sp. | reverse complement strand
GTGGAGATTACCGACACGAATAAAGCGACCTTCGACGCCGTGGTCATCGGCGTGCCCAGCGTCCGTCGTCCCGCGACGAAAATCATGGCCCCGAATGATGACAGCGAGAATATCGCGGCGCCGCAGGAGCCAACGCCGCCAGTTGTGCTGCTGAAGCTTCCAACGGGCGCTACGATGGCGCTTCCGCTCGACCAGATCCAAAAAGTCGTTTTCAAAGGCGATTTTCATCCGGACGTCAGCAGCGACGACGAGCAGCGACGCATGACAATGCGTCTGAACTGGCCCGGCGGACGTGAGGACACGGCACAGGTCGGAATGGTCTACCTGGAAAAAGGCATTCGCTGGCAGCCCAGCTACAAAATCGATCTGGACGGCAAGGGACACGCACACGTCCAATTAGAAGCCACACTGGTCAACGACACGATCGATCTGAACGATGTCACCACGAACTTTATCATCGGCGTACCAACATTCGCCATGGCGGGAAATTTCGATCCGATCTCCTTGCGGGATACCATTGTTAGAATTGCAGGCGCCTCCGCGCAATCCGTCAACCTGTCCAATTTTTCCAATGCCGTACAGATGCAGCAGCAATATGCAGCGACTGATCAGCCGGAGCAAGCTCCGCCCGATCCTACCGTCGCCGGAGAAGGCGCCAACGAAGATCTGTTCATCTTCAAAGTCGCTCATGTCACATTGAAGAAAGGGGAGCGCATGGTTGTGCCAATCAGCAGCTACGATTTGCCCTACACGGACATTTACACCCTCGATCTCCCCGCTTCGCCGCCGCTTGAGGTGCGGCAATATTTGAACAACTACAGCAGCTATAGCAGCGCGCCGAAGATGGTGGACGCTTCGCCGTTCATGCACAAGATTCGGCTTGTTAACCGCAACAGCGCGCCGCTCACCACCGCGCCGGCGCTGGTGCTGCGCAAGGGGCAGATAATCGCCCAGGGCCTCATGTCCTACGCCGCCATCGGCGCGACCACCGACCTGCCGCTCACCAAGGCGGTCAACGTCAAGGTCTACAAGAACAGCCGCGAAACCAAACGCACGCCAAGCGCCGCGAAGTGGGCAGGCGCGACATACTCCCGCGTGGATATTTCCAGCATGGTCACGATTAAGAACTATGAGAACCAGGCAATCAATCTGGAAGTGAGCCGCCAGGTCCTCGGAATGCTGGACGCCGCCTCCGCTCCCGGAAAGTTTTCACAGCTCAGCACTTTGGATAACGAAGACACGCCGGCAATCGGCGCGTCGCAATGGTGGAATCACTTCAACGGCGTCGGCAAAGTCAGCTGGAAGGTCAAGATCACCCCTAAGCAGAGCCTGGACCTGAAGTACGGCTGGCATTATTTCGTGCGATAGCTCAACGACGACAAGGAAAACCCCATGACGAAATATCCCTTCCTGCACTGTTTGGCGCTCGCCGTATGCCTGAGCGCTCCCTGTCTGGCGGCGCCGGACGCCACTCCGATCACCAATCTTCCCGTTCGGGAGATCACCGTGTTCAAAGACGGGCACGCGTTTTTGCTGCGTGAAGGAACGGTCCCCACCAACGCGGACGGCAACGTGACGGTGGATCAGCTCCCCAGGCCCGTGCTTGGGACATTCTGGCCCTACTCCGGGGACACCCGCGCCAAGCTGACAGCCGTGGTCGCCGGCAAACGAACGACCACCATGGCGCGCACAGCAACGTCGATCCGGGAGATGCTCGACGCCAATCCCGGGGCCTCCGTGCAGATCACCGATACCAGCAACGCCAACTTCGACGCCGTCATTATCGGCGTTCCGCAGCCCAAGGCTGTCGTCACGGACGGGAATGACGCAAACGACGACAGGGTCATCGCGCCCAGTCAGCCCAGCATCGTGCTTCTCAAGCAAACCACCGGGGCAACTTTGGCGTTTCCGATCGACCGCATTCAAAGCATTTCGTTCAAGGATAACTTCCATTCAGACCTCACCGAAGACAGTGAGCGTCGGCGGCTGACGATGCGACTGGAATGGACCGGCGGAAAACAGGACAAGGCGCAGGTGGGAATGGTCTACCTGGAAAAGGGAATCCGGTGGCTGCCTAGCTACAAGATCGACCTGGACGGCAAGGGACACGCACACGTTCAATTAGAAGCTACGCTGGCGAATGAGATGATCGACTTGAACGACGTCACCGCGAACCTCGTGATCGGCGTTCCGACATTCGCCATGGCGGGAAACACCGATCCAATCGCGCTGCAGGAAACCGCCGCAAAACTTTCCTCCCTCTTCTCCGAGGCCAGGGATTCTCGGACAGGCTACGCCTTTTCCAACGCGATGGCGACCCAGCGCGCGTACGCCGCGCCGGCAATATCGGATTCGAACGCACCCGATCCCGCCGTCACCGGCGCGTCCGGCAATGAGGATCTGTTTGTCTTCAAAGTCTCGCATATCACTCTGAAAAAAGGCGAGCGCATGGTCGTTCCGATCTCCAGCTACGATCTCGCTTATACCGATGTCTACACGCTCGATCTTCCGGCTTCTCCCCCCATAGAAGTACAGCAGTACCTTAACAATTCCTATTACAACCCTCCAGCCAGCAACGAGCCGAAGCTAGTGGATGCTTCGCCGGTCATGCACAAGATCCGTCTGATCAACAGCAACAGCGCGCCGCTCACCACTGCCCCCGCACTGATCCTGCGCGATGGCCGCTTGGTCGCACAGGGCCTGATGTCTTACACCGCCATCGGCGGAACGAGCGATCTGCCGATGACTCCGGCGGTCAACGTCAAGGTCTTCAAGAACAGTCGCGAAACCAAACGCGCCGCCAACGCCGCGACCTGGGCCGGAAACAACTACGATCGCGTCGATATCGCCAGCATGCTGACGATCACCAATTACGAAAGCCAGGACATTAATCTGGAAATCACCAGGCAAGTCCTGGGAACCATGGACACCGCTACGCTTCCTGGAAAGGTCGAACAAATCAGCACGCTCGACAACGAAGACGCGCCCCGAATTAGCGCGCAGGAGTGGTGGAACCACTTCAACGGCATCGGAAAGGTCAGCTGGAAGGTGAAGATGACGCCCAAACAGTGCCTCGATCTGAAATATGGCTGGCATTACTTCGTGCGCTGAGCAAAAACGCGCGGAGTGGCGATATTGAATCCACAAGACCCGATCACGCAGTGTCGCGCGATCGGGCTTCAAAAACTCTCAAGAGAAGACCATGCCCCTGACCGCGTCCTCACATTGTAAATACCGCGTTCCCAGAAATGAAACCCGAACAGGAGCGCTTGTATGAAAAAAGCGCTTGCTGTGATCTTCGCGACCGTCACCCTGGACGCCGTCGGGATCGGCCTGACCATGCCGATTATCCCAAGATTGCTGCGCGACGTAGGTCATACCAGCGCCCTGGGCTGGCGGTTCGGGGCCTTTCTTGCCCTATACGCGCTGATGCAGTTCTTCTTCTCCCCCATTCTCGGCGCCTGGAGTGACCGGATCGGGCGGCGGCCGGTGCTGCTCCTGTCGCTGGCGGGGTCGGCGGTCGATTATCTGTTCATGGCGCTGGCGCCGTCGCTCACGCTGCTGTTTGTGGGAAGGGCGATCTCGGGGATTACCGGCGCGAGCATGTCGGTGGCGTCGGCGTATGTCGCCGATATCACGCCGGAGGATCAGCGCGCGCGACGCTTCGGACAGCTCTCCGCCTGCTTTGGCGTCGGCTTTATCGCCGGTCCGGTGATCGGCGGGTTATTGGGAGAGGTCTGGGTCCGCGCGCCGTTTCTGGCGGCGGCTGTCCTCAACGGTCTCAATCTGATTTTAGCGCTGTTCGTACTGCGCGAGTCTCGCACAGGCGACGGCGCGGGCGGCGCGCCTCTCTCGTTCAATCCACTGCGTCCTCTGCGCTGGGCGCTCACGTTCCCCGCCCTGCTGCCGCTGCTTGGCGTTTATGTCCTGCTGGGATTGATCGGCGAGGTTGGCGGCACGATCTGGGTGATGTATGGGGAAGATAAATTCGCCTGGAAGCCGCTGACGATCGGCGTTTCGCTCGCCGGATTCGGCCTGTTCCACGCGCTCGCGCAGGCGTTCGTCTCCGGTCCTATCTCCGAACGATGGGGCGAACGCCGCGCGCTGCTGGTCGGCGTCGCCGCCGACAGCACGGCCTACGTGCTGATCGCGCTCGCCACGCAAGGCTGGATGGCGTTCGTCCTGCTTCCTATTTTCTGCCTGGGCGGCATTGGAGCTCCCGCGCTGCAGTCGCTTCTCTCAGGCAAAGTGGGAGAAGATCATCAAGGGCGGCTGCAAGGCGTGCTCACCAGCATGACGAGCCTCGCTTCCATCGCGGGACCGCTGCTGATCAGCACGGTCTACTTCGCATCGCGCGCCACGTTTCCCGGTCTCGTCTGGCTCGGCGGCGCCGCGCTCTATCTTCTCTGCCTGCCGGTCCTTCTTCGCCGACACGCCATTTGATCTTACTTCTCATCCTGCTCCATATCGCTGAGCTGAAGATTGAGCGCCTTGACCGACACCTGGATTTCCCTTACGGACAAGCTCAGCGACACGATCATCAGCACCAGGCTCACGCCGAAGATCACCTTCCCCAGCGCAATCCATCCGAAAAAGAGCACGAACATACAAATGGCGCAGAGCAGCAGGCTCAGCACCGCAAACGCCTGCATGTTCCGGATAAGAATCAGCCGATAGCGCAAGTTCTCGATCTGCCCGCGCAGCAAATGGTTCTTTGGATCGGCTTTATGACGCGCGTACAAATCACGCACCAGCGCCGACATGGCGAGAAATCGATTGGTGTAAGCCAGCAGTAGCAGGGAGATCGTAGGAAAAAGAAGCGCGGGAGTATTGAGTGTGATTTCCATTTATAAATCGCGAGAATGAACGACGATAAAAAAAGCCCACAAACCGAAATTTGTGGGCTCGTTTGCTGCTTTATTTTACCCTTAAGCGCGCACAAACGGATCGACGCCGAGGGAGCCGCGCAGGTCTTCGAGGTACTGCGCGCTTTCAATTTGCGTCAGCGTGGCTGTGGCTTCTTCGAGACGCGCCGTATTCTCATCGCTCAGCGCGGCGTCGAGCGGATTTGCCTGGTCAAGGAACGTCTGCAAGGCGGTCAGGTGCGCTTCCCAAAGACGGATGTCTTGAGCTTGCTGCTCACGCAGACGCTCACGGTACCAGTCGCTGCTCAAGAGATTTTCACGCGTGAAGAGATTACGAACCTCTGGATCGTGGACGGTTTTGCCTTCGTACTCACCGTCCCGCATGATGTGCAGCAGGGCCTTGAGCGGAGGGCAGGCGTGCTCTACGCTGCCGTCGGCAAAGTAGTTTTCCGCGATTAATTTTTGCGTCTCGACGATGTTGTCGATGCCGTCCACCACCGACGCCAAGTCCTGAAGCTCGGGACGCAGCATTTCGGGCGTAAAGACGTTGCTCGGGTTATCGAAAACGATGCCGAAGAACGTGCGCGCGAAGTGCGCCGTGATCCGGTACCCCAGTCGGCTCGCCAGCACCGTGCGGCCTTCGTATTCGAAGTCCGGACACTTCTCCAGGAAGTTGTTCTCGATCAAGTACTGCGGATCGCGCTCGGCGACGTCCATGCGCGACCAGACCTCGGGGATCAGAAGGCTGACGTCATGGTCGACCCGGTAATGCGGTCCGACGTAGCCAGCAGCGGTGACGAAACACTGGACCCCGGTGAGAACATGCGACACAAACGCGTTGTTCAGATCGATGATCGGCGGCAGGGCGTTGAATGGCCCTTTCGTCAGCGCGCCCTCCGAGCCCGCGCCCGTGGTGGACGGCGACTTACCGGTCAGGCTGCTGATCAGCTCCATGAACAGTTCAGGCGTTTCCTGATAGTGGATCGGATTGTAAACCGAGAGCGAACGGATGCCGGCGGAGGCGTCCGGCGGGTTCAGGCGGCGGCCTGGAAGCACGGCATTGACCGGCGTGTGCACCGGCATTTCCAGCGGAAGCTCGCGGTGCAAGCGCGCGCCGCGTTCGGCGAGGTAGACAGGCCATTGATCGATCAGGTCCGGACGCATTTGGAGATAGCGCGGGTTCTTGGTCGGCTTGCCATCCACGATACGCGGGTTCGCCGAGGAAACGAAGTACCCCTTCTTGCCAGCGGCCTGCCCGATCACGGACTGCATCGGCTCTGTGAACTGGCCGAACGTGATCGGCGCCGCGATCATCGCGGAGGCGTCGGCCCCAGTCAGCGGCGCGAAGTTCGAGAAGAAGTTGTCCGGCTGCGCGAAGTGAGCCTCCGTGAACTTATCATAGCCGCGATGGATGGCGTCGTCGGGCCGCTGGAAGAAGCGGCGCTCAGCGTTTTGAATGAGCTTGAAGCTTGTCGGACCGCTGTAGCTGGGGTTCAGCCCCATCAGCCGCGACGCGGGGACGACCACCGAAGCGGAAATATCGTCCTCCTGCTGCAGCTTGGCGGCGGGGACAAAATCCGAGCGCAGCGTGAACATGCGCCACTTGCCGTCCTCGGTGAAACCGACGCGCATGGAATGAATGACCAGCTTCTCGTCCTGAAAGCGCAGTTCGTTGCCAGGGCTGCCGTTGACCACATCGACGCTGAAGTGTTCGCGCCAATTTTCGCCCATCTCCGGCTGATAGAGCCGCTTGACGGCGTAGACGAGCCGCTTGATCGGATACGGGATCGCGTCGAGCCATGCATTATACTCGTCGGTGTAAAGCCGGCGAGAGCGCGTGAACAGCTTGATTACCGAGCCAAGGGAACGCTCCGGGCTGAGGATCGGGCGGCTATTCTCCTCAGGGCCTTTGCGGAATCGGTCGCCGTAACTGCGCGCGAGCAGTTCCTCAACCGCGTCCAGATCCTTCTCGAAATCCGCGATAAAGAGGGGGCCATGCACAATGGCGTCCGAGATCGACTTGGCGATTTCGGATTTGCCGCCGCCGGAGACCGTGCTTGGCTTGTGGCAGAACGTGCCTTCCGAGGCGGTCCCGATCAGGCGCCACTGCCCCGACTCCACGTCCTTTTCCAAACGGACTTTGAAGCCCGAGGGGACGATGTAAGTTTTCTTGGGATCGAGCGCCAGCGACTGCGTTTCCCCGTTCACCGCCCAGCGTACGGTCTGGCTGTCGAGATCGATCGTGACGTCCTCGGGGACATAGATCAGGTCGGAATACTCGCGATCGACGGCATAGCCTTCGGGATATGAGTTGATCGTTTCTCCGTAAAGCTCCAGCAGCCCCTCGTAGGAGTGCTCCGTGCGCGGCAGATGAGTGGAGACCCGGAACGTGCGTCCCAGGTCGTACTGCGGATAAACGATCGCGCCGCCCGCGTGCTCCTCCTCGACCATGCCGAACAGGTTCGCGGCGAACGAAATCTGGGTCTTGACCTCTTTTTTGCAGTAGCCGTAGTAGTTGTCCGCGATGATCGTGAGCATCACGCCGCCGGCGTCGCGCGCCGTAACTTTGAAGGCGTCGCCGTTGTTGTAGAACTCGTCCTCACGCTCCCAGCACATCCGGTCGCGCTTCTGCCGCTCGGTCGCCTCGGAAATATGCGGCAGGCCCAGCGCTTTTTTGGTCAGTGTCGGCAGGTGCGGGGCGAGAATGATATAGCCAGTGTGCCCGGTCCAATGCTCGATGTCCAGTCCGGCGTTGTTCTCCGGCAAATGCGGGTCGCCGGCGTTGCCGAAGATCCTCTCAACGAAATCCAGATTGCTCGTCAGGTTTCCGGGCGCGAGGAACATCACCTCCATGGTCCGCTGCGGGGACACGTCCGGAACGGCGGGCGCGACGATCGGGCGCAGCATCAGCGACACGAAGGTTTCGACGGGAACGGCGTCGTCTGAGGTGAATGGCAGGCGCAGCAAGTCGCTGGGCGGGTTCAGGGCGGAGGCCAGCAGGCGCGCGAACGTTTCCTTCGGCACGGCGCTTTTGTCCGCCGGGATCGGCAGGCCGCCTTCGGCGACATGGAACACGCCTTGCGTGGTGCGCCGATCGCTTTTGGGATTATGCAGCGCTCCCTGATCGTTCAGCAGCCGATAGGAGCTGACGATACTGCTTTCGAACAGATCACCCCGCTCGGGCAGCGACAGTTCCGAAGCCATGCCGGCGCGGTCCAAAATAAAAATCTCGCCCAGTCCCAGCAGCCGGATCGGCTGCGGCAAATGCAGCTCGGCGAGGTAGCGATCCAAGAACTTCTGGACGCGGGCCGTGAGCGGCGCTTGTTCGCCATACGACAGGCGCACCCATTCACGCAGATGCGCCACGACTTCACGCGGCACGCCGGCCGAGCCGGTCCGTTCTCCCGCCACTTGCAGCTTCAGAGTGATGTAATCGATCCGCTCCTTACGGCGTGCGGAGATTCCGTCGTGGTCCGTATACGCGCCGTTTCGGCTCGCGTGCGGGGCATCCTGCCCGGGCTCATGAATACGCTGCATTTGTCAGGTCCTGTCTTGTTGAAATCAGAGGTTCGTCGTGGATCGTACGGCGTCGTGGTCGATGGGGGCGGCGTCGCCTGTTACGCAGAAATTATAGCGCGAAACAGGCGCAAAAAGCGCAACAGGGGATAAATCAGAAGAGATGAGATTCCCCAGAGCGCCGCCCTGGGGAATCGCCGAAATCTAAAACGCGTCTGAAGACACGAATGCGCCGCGTCAGTTCGCTGTCGGAACAGCCGGTATCTGCCGCTCGCGGACCTCCACGGTTCCGCCGTAATCGAGAGTCGGACAGATTTTGGCCAGCTCAATCGCCGCTTCGATCGTCTCGGCGCGCAGCGTGATGGTGCTGACGATCGCGCCTCCGGCGCCTGAAACGGCGCCGGAGGCGACGGCTCGGGCGGCGCCCGAAATCACATACCCCTCGTCAATAACGAGATCGCTTGTGACGTATTGATCCCGGGACTTCCAGTTTTCCAGCACGACATCCCATCCCGCTCGGATCGGCGGGATCTGTTCGGGGGCAAGCGCGCCCCGGTCAATTCTGACGATCAAAACATACTCGTTCATCTCTGTTTACTCTCCTCGTTCGAATTGAGAAGAGATTACCTGGAAAGAGAGAGCCCGGAATTGTAAAAAATCAGTGATTTACCAATACGAGCCCGACTGGAAGAATTCTTTCGGAGCTGCCCCCGTGAATGTTTGGAAGTCCTTGATGAAATGGGATTGGTCGAAATACCCGGCGGCGTGGGCGGCCTCCGAGAGGCTTCGATCCGGCGAGTAGCCCCCGATCACATTTCGCAGCCGCACGATTGACGAGAACTGCTTGGGCGAGGCGCCCACCGCCCTTCGAAAGCGTTTCTCGAACGGATCCAGGCTGAGATGCAGGTCCGCCGCCAGATCGTGGATTCTCTGATTGCCCCCAGACATCCGGATTTTTCGGACCGCCTCAAGGATCAGTAAGTCCGCCTGAGCGGTCTTGAGTTCGGAATACAGAAACTGCTCCGCGAGGCAAATCCGATCCATGTCCGTCGCAGCTTCGACTATCAGACCTTCCACGCGGTTCAATTTGTGACGGGGGATTAGATTCTCCAGCGCGACGGTTTCTCCAAAAAGCTCATGCAGCGGCGCTGAGAAAAACGCGGATGCGCCGCCCTCGGTGAAGGCCACCAGAAGTGTGGAGGTTTGCGGGGAATAGCGAAGTATGCGCCGTGATTTGCGCAGCCCGGTCACCATGGAGCCGGGCAGATCCTGGCCATCGCTCGCGACAGTCCCCTGGCAGCGAAAGGCGAGCACGAGTGATGTGCCCGGCAGGACATGACTGTCCATGCCGAACTCGCTTTCCACGATCATGTATGTTTGCACGAAGGGTTTGAGAAGGTCGCAGGGACGATATTTTTCGATGTGCATGGCGCTGCCCGCAGAAATGTCCTTTGCTGATTAGTTTAGGGAGCCAAAGCGGCCGATCGGCCAGAAGATCCATTTGACCTTCCCGACAATGCTGTTCCCATCCAGCGGCCCCCACTCTGTGCTGTCTCGGCTGTCGTTTCGGTTATCGCCCATCATAAAATAAGTATTCTTAGGAACTGCGCTTGCCGCCGTTTTGCTGAAAGCCGCATAATCGTCCTGAGAAATCGACTGACCATTGAGCCGGTAACGGCCGTTATCGGCCTTCAGAGATTTCCCGCCGCAGATCTTAAGGTCGTAGTCAGGGTCTTCGGCGGTAAACGGCTCGTCCAGTCGAACGCCGTTACGGATCGTGTACCCCGGAACGATCTTCACCGTGGAGTGAGGCATTCCCGTGACAGCCTGAGCGATCTTCTCATTCGGAACAGCCTTGCCGTTGATGGTGACTGCCGTGTCCGTGAAGCGGACGTGATAATCGGCCTGCGGGTCGTAATTTTCGGGATCGGCGGCGGCTTCCTGGATCGCGCCCTGTCCGAATAGTCCCGCCTGTAGAAACCGGCCGCGCAGGTCTCGATGGCTATACGGCGCTCCGTCGATGTAGACTCGCCCCGCGTGCGCCTCGATCCGGTCGCCTGGGACGCCGATTAGCCGTTTGACAAAATCCACCGGCGCGCCGGACGCCGCTTCCGGCGATCCCTCCAGGGCGGCGGGCGGAGCGATGAACACGGTGACATCATCACGCTGGGGCGGATGAAGGCGAGCGCCCAATTTATCCACCACAACCTTGTCACCGGCTCCATGCTGTCCCAGCAGCGTCGGCTCCATGGAGGGCGACGGAATAAAGAAGACCTGGATCAAGAAAGGGCGGATTACCAGGAAAAAGAGCCCGACCATCAGGATCCCAGACTCGAGGAAGTCGGCGACCATGCGGACGGCGGACGACGGCAGACGCACCAGCGCGAGACGCAGCGCGGTGGCCAAGGTGATCGCCCCGGCAATCCAGATCAAACTGAGATTCGAGATAAGATCGGCGAAGTTCGATGTCGGCAAAGGTTAATCCATCCTCACACGAAGCGTGTTCGCTCCCTCTGCAATACCTGGAAAGAGGGCGCAAAAAGTTCCGGGGCGTCCGCGAGACATAAAAAATAAAAAGCCCTTCACGTCATCGTGAAGGGCTCGCAAACGCCTAATGCAGAGTTTGGATGCGGCTGAGCGGCCAGAATATCCACTGAGCCTTGCCGACAATTCGGTTTCCCTCCAGCGGCCCCCACTCCGTGCTGTCTTTGCTGTCGTTCCGGTTGTCGCCCATCATATAATACGTATTGGGCGCCAGAGGTCCGGTGGGCGCTTTATTGTAGCCTGCGTACTCATTGTACAAAATCGGCTGTCCGTTGAGACGGTAGTGACCGTTGTCGGCTTTGAGGGACTGACCTTCATAGATCTTGAGATCATAGTCAGGGTCTTCGGCAGTGAACGGCTCGTCCAGCCGAACGCCATTGCGCATCGTGTAGCCCGGCGTGACCGTCACGGGGAGACTGGGCTGGCCAGTCACCAGTTCCGCGATCTTCGTATTCGGCACGACCGTCCCATTGATAGTGACGCCCTTATCGGTGAAACGGAGGTGAAAATTCGCCTGCAAGTCGTAGCCAGGCTCGTTCACGGAACGCTGCAGGGCTTCCTGGCCGAACAGGCCGTTCTCCAGAAACTTCTGGCGCAGCGTATAGTGGCTATACTCCGTCCCGTTGATGGCGACCCGTCCCGCATGCGCCTCGATCCGGTCGCCGGGAACGCCGATCAGCCGCTTCACATAGTCTACCGGCGTGCCGGACGCGGCTTCCGCCGTGCCTTCCACCGCAGCCGGCGGAGCGATAAAGACGGTGATATCCTCACGCCGGGGCGGATGAAGCCGGATGCCCAGCTTGTTCACCAGGATATGATCGCCCGCGCCCTGCTGCCCGAGCAGCGTCGGCTCCATGGACGCCGATGGGATAAAGAACGCCTGGATCAAGAATGGCCGGATCAGCAGAAAGACCAATCCGATGGCGACGATGCCCGATTCTAGGAACTCGGCGACCGAGCGGGCGGAGGGCGACGGCAGGCGCACCAGCGCCAGACGAATCGCCGTCGCGAAGGTGATGACCCCAACGATCCAGATCAAGCTGAGGTTCGCGAGGAAATCGGTAAAGTTCGATGTCAAAAGATTAATCCATCCTCACACAAAGTGCGTTTGCGCCACACTGCAATACTTCGAAACACGGGGCGAAAAGTTCCCAGGGGTTCAAAAGGCGTCCGTCATATCTCCGCCGCCCACCCGTGTCGGGTTTCCAGCGACAGCGCCCAGAATCATCAGCGCCCCAAACACATACATGCCGATCGGCAGCCACTGGGAGAGCGACGAGTCGATCTGCGCATCAGTCGGCGCCAGCGGATTGTAGTAAACCTTAACAGTATCGCCGACATGGTTCTGCGGCGGCCGCGAGCCCTGCGTGTCGCGAAACTCGGTCGGGACGCCCTCATAGGTCGTAAAATCAACGACGGAGTAATAATAGGAATCGCCGCCAGAGCCGCTTTGATCCAGGCGCACCACCCGCCCGGTGGCTTGAATGGCGGTCTTCCGAAACGCCGCGCTCCGATGTCCAAGATAGTGTCCAAGGAAGATCACGCCGACGCCAAGCGCAATAAACAGCAGACGTATCGGATTCAGCAAGCGTCCTAAGAGCATCAGCACGAGGACGCCGATCCCCACGCCGACGGCAATTTTCGTCCCCGTATCCGCCGGAGGCGAGAAAGGCGTTGCGTCGTAGGCGTTTGCCGGCGTTCCTGGAGACGCCATGCCGGGAGGCGCCGCAGCGCCCATTGGAGGCGAAGGCGTTTCCAGAACATCGGCCGTGACCGGACGGCCAAACTGGGGGATTACCACTCCCGCGGGCGGCGGGGACGCGTCTGC
>NZ_JBDSQY010000008.1:0-15102 GCF_039929585.1 Capsulimonas sp. | reverse complement strand
AGGCATTATAGAGTGAGTTGAGGGGAGATAGGTATGCCCCCCCGCGTGACGATGGTTCCCAGGACGCGCTTCCCCACCCAGGCTAAAGCCGGGGGAACCCGCGCGCAATACATTGGGGCGGAGGGGCGAACTCCGAGTCCCCCAGAATGGGGCGGAGGGGCAATCCTAATCCAGTGGGGGCGGAGGGGCCAAGTTTAAACTGACGGCGGCTTTGCTTCGGAGGCGCGGACGTTGATGCGGTCGTCGGAATCGGCGCCGGCGTCCAGAGAGATGTCCAGGTTTGGGGCTTTGCCGAAGGAGATGTGGTCGTAGGCGGCGCGCATCTGGCGGGCGGCGCGCAGGGGCGGCATGAAGCCGTTGGCGGTGCAGAGGCCGGGGACGACGAGGCGGCGGATGGGGGTGTCGTTCCAGGCGTTGTATTCTCGGACGGCGCGCAGCGCGCCTCGGAAGGCAAGGTAGGCATTGACGGTTTTGGAGACGTTCTGCGGAACGCGCATGGTCGGCGCGCACACTAAGTAGGGAAATTGCACCATCCCAGTCGGCACGACTTCCGCGAGACCGACCACCAGTTCGCCGCCATGGCGCTGGGCGATCGACTGCTGCACCGCAATCTCCACGTCTTCTCCTAGAAACTCGATAATGTCCGCGTCCAGACCGCCGTCCATACGGCCGAAGGAGTTGGCGGGCGACACCAGCGCGTCGGCCTCCACCCCAAAGATCGTATCACAGACGACTTCCACGCCCGGAACGTCGGTAAAGTAAGCTTCCCAGGCCTGCACCACGGGAAGGTAGATATCACAGAGTATGATTTGCACGTCATCCATGCTTCCAGTGTACCTAAGGCGCATGATGGAACATCGCCCAGTCATATACTAATCCCCCGTTTTCTGTTAAAATAACGATTAACAGGCTGGATCTCAGTTCCTGCGGCGTTGCACTTCGGCGTCACTGCATCACACTTCCATGATGGAGGCATCGCATGAATCTCTTTAATCGGGGCGCCCTAAGCGTCGCTCTTCTTTCCACTGTTCTCGCCATGGGAGGCTGCAGCGGCAGCGGCGACGACTCCCCGGGCCTCGGATCTCTGAAAGTCGAGACGGTCGCGGGCAGTTCCACCTTTGGCAAAACGGATGGGCCGGCGGCTGGCGCAACGTTCCATAATCCAGTAAACGTCACGCTTGATTCCACCGGAAATATTTACGTCGCCGATTTCGACAACAACGCCATCCGCAAGATCACCACGGGCGGCGTGGTCTCGACACTGACCTCGCAGACCGGCTTCTCCAATCCATTTGGGATTACGTTTGCGCGGGATGGGTCTCTTTATGTCCAAACCGACGCCAACGATACCGGCGCCAGGGATAGCACGACCGGCACGATCTGGCGCATCAATCTCGCGACCGGAGCGGCGACCGTCGTCGCCCGCAACCTTGGCCGCCCTCGTGGTCTCACCGCCCTAGCGGACGGACGCCTTGTGCTGTCCGACCTCGCGACCAATACGATTCGCCTGCTGAATCCGACGACTGCGGCGGTCACCACGCTCGCCGGAACCGCAGGCGTCGCCGGATTTGCTGATGGGACCGGCGCCGCCGCGAAGTTCGATCGTCCTTATGGCGCCGCGGTTCTCCCCAACGGAGACATCCTCGTCGCCGACCAGAACAATAACCGTCTGCGCGAAATCTCCCTCGCCGGCGTCGTGACGACCTACGCCGGAACCGGCGTCGTCGGCTCGGCGGACGGCGCTCGGCTGTCGGCGACGCTCAACCATCCGGAAGATGTCGATGTCGACCTGAATGGGAACGTCTATATCGACGACCACGACAACCAGACCATCCGCTTGATCAACACCAGCGGCGGCCTCTCAACCATCGCCGGCGGCCTGCCGGCCGGCTTCGTGGACGCGACGGGCCTCGGCGCCCGCTTCTTCGGCCAGGAAGGCATCGCCATTACGCCCGACGGCAAGACGCTCTATATCGCCGATGGGACAAACGGCGAGGATACAAACGCCTTTAGCCGGGTGCGTAAACTGAGCTTGTAAATGTCATCGGCGTTCTGACCATGCACCATCAGATCAGATGCCCCCCGGCCCCCACTGGGGGAGCAAACCATATTGTCGAAGACGTGACGAAGATCAGATTTGTTACACGCCAGCATGCTTATGGTTTACACCCCTGTGGGGGTCGGGGGGCATCTTCTCCCGTTCCCCATGACAAGCCAATTTTGAAAAAACGTATCTAGACGTAAGACCGATTCCCGAAAGCACTATGCTCCTTACCATCACCACCACTCATTTCCCCGCAACCGACCTCGGCTACTTGCTCCACAAGAACCCGGCACGCGTGCAGACGTTCGATCTGAACTTTGGCAAGGCGTATGTGTTTTACCCGGAGGCGACCGAAGAGAGCTGCACGGCGGCGCTGCTGCTGGATGTCGATCCGGTGGGCCTGTCGCGCTCCAGCAGCGGAGCGCGCGGCGGCCAGCCGCTGGAGCCGTATGTCAACGATCGGCCTTATGCGGCGTCCTCGTTTCTGAGCGTCGCAATCTCACAGGTCTTCGGCAGCGCGCTGGGCGGGCGCTGTAAGGATCGGCCGGAACTGCCCGCGCAGTCGCTGCCGCTTACCGTTCGTATTTCCGCCCTGCCCTGCCGAGGCGGAGGCGCGGAGCTTCCCGAGCGGCTGTTCGCGCCGCTGGGATACGAAGTCGCCGCCGAGCCACATCCGCTGGATCCGGCGTTTCCCGAATGGGGCGACAGCGCCTATTTTACGGTGATGCTGACGGGGAACCTTCGCCTGAGCGACCTGCTTTCGCATCTCTACGTGCTGATCCCGGTGCTCGACAATGAGAAGCATTACTGGGTCGGAGACGATGAAGTGGACAAGCTGCTGCGTCAAGGCGAAGGCTGGCTGGGCGCCCACCCCGAGCGGGAGCTGATCGTTCGACGCTATCTAAAATATCGCCATACACTTGCCGACGAAGCCCTGGCGCGTCTTGTCGGCGATGACGAACCGGAAGTTCTCGACGAACCGGGCGACGACACGGAAATCGTTTCCGAAGAGACAATCGCATCGGCTTCTGCTGCCGCCGAGACGCCCACAATGACTGAAGAGTCAGCAGCGGAGCCGCGCATCAGTCTGCACAATCAGCGTTTAGAAGCCGTTCGGGACACGCTGAAAGCGCACGGCGTGCGGCGCGTGCTGGACCTGGGATGCGGCGAAGGCAAGCTTCTGCGATTGCTGCTCAAAGAATCGGCGTTCACGGAGATATGCGGTATGGACGTGGCCCATCGGTCACTGCAGATCGCGGCGGATCGGCTGCATCTGGACGGAATGTCCGAACGACAGCGGGCGCGACTGACGCTGTTTCAGGGATCGCTGATCTACCGGGATAAGCGTCTGGAGGGCTATGACGGCGCGGCGATCGTCGAGGTGATCGAACATCTCGATCCATCGCGCCTGGAAGCGTTCGAACGCGTCGTATTCGAGTTTGCTCGTCCCGGCGTCGTGGCGCTCACCACGCCGAACGCGGAATACAACGTCGTCTACGAAACGCTATCCGAAGGCAAAATGCGCCATTCCGACCATCGCTTTGAATGGACGCGAGAAGAGTTCCAATCCTGGGCCGGCGCCGTTGCCGCGCGGCGTGGCTACACGGTGACGTTCGCGCCGATTGGGCCGTGGGACAACGCCGTGGGCGCTCCTTCGCAGATGGCAGTATTTACATTGGGCGCGGAGGCCGCTACGAATTGAATATCAAGATCCCAGACCTCGCCCTGGTCGTGCTCGTCGGCGCGTCAGGGTCGGGAAAGTCGACCTTCGCGCGTAAGCATTTCAAGCCGACCGAAGTGCTCTCGTCGGACTTTTGCCGAGGTCTCGTCGCCGACGATGAGAACGATCAGTCGGCGACCAAGGACGCCTTTGAAGTCCTGCATTATCTCGCCGACAAGCGCCTGGCGCTGGGCCGCCTGACGGTAATCGACGCGACAAACGTCCAGCCGGAATCGCGCAAGCCGCTGGTGACGCTGGCCAAGCGGCGTCACTGCTTGTGCGTCGCCATCGTGCTGAACCTTCCCGAGTCTGTCTGCCACGAACGCAATGCGGCGCGGCCGGACCGGGACTTCGGACCGCATGTCGTGCGCAACCATACGCAAAGCCTGCGCCGTTCGCTGCGCGGCCTGGAGCGCGAAGGCTTCCGGTACGTCTTCATACTCAACAGCCTGGAGCAAATCGAGGCGCTGACGATCGAACGGGAGCCGCTTTGGAACAACAAAAAGCACGAGCACGGCCCGTTCGATATCATCGGCGATGTCCATGGCTGCTTCGATGAGCTGCACACGCTGCTCACCACTCTCGGATACACCATTGAGCAGAATGGCGGCCGCTACGCCGTGACGCCTCCCGCAGGACGCAAGGCGCTCTTTGTCGGCGACTATGTCGACCGCGGCCCGCGCACGCCGGATGTGCTGCGGCTGATCATGGACATGGCGGCGGACGGCCACGCCATCTGTGTTCCGGGCAACCATGACGCCAAGCTGCTGCGCAAACTTGCCGGAAAGAACGTCCAGATCACGCACGGTCTGGAAAAGACGCTGGAGCAGATGGAGCCGGAGACGCCGGAGTTTACCCAGCGGGTTCGGGACTTCATCGACGGTCTTGTCAGCCACTATGTGCTGGACGACGGCAAGCTCGTCATCTCCCACGCCGGTCTCAAAGAATCGATGCAGGGACGCAGCTCCGGGGAAGTCCGCTCCTTCGCCATGTACGGGGAGACGACCGGCGAAACGGATGAGTTCGGACTGCCGGTACGTTACAACTGGGCGTCGGATTATCGCGGATCGGCGATGGTTGTTTATGGCCACACGCCCGTTCCCGAGCCGCAGTGGCTGAACAATACCATCAACATTGACACGGGCTGTGTCTTCGGCGGAAAGCTCACGGCCCTGCGCTACCCGGAGCGAGAGACCGTATCCGTCCCGGCGGCCCAAGTCTACGCCGAACCGGTCCGCCCATTCCTGCCCGATCCCAGCCAGATCGCGCTCAGCGCGCAGCACCAGGACGACGGAATGCTGGAGATCGAGGATGTCATCGGCAAGCGGCTGATCGAATCGACGCTGGCCGGGAATATCACCATTCGCGAGGAGAATTCCATCGCCGCTCTGGAAGTGATGAGCCGCTTCGCCGCCGATCCACGCTGGCTGATCTATCTGCCCCCAACGATGTCGCCGTGCGAGACCTCCGACGCGCCTGACCTGCTGGAGCATCCCGCCCAGGCGTTCGCCTACTATCGCAACCAAGGAGTAGAGCGCGTCGTGTGCGAGGAAAAGCACATGGGTTCGCGCGCCGTGGTGATTGTCTGCCGCGACGAGGAGACCGCCCGTAAGCGCTTCGGCGTCTCGGAATCCACGCTGGGCGCCTGCGTCACACGCACCGGCCGCCGCTTCTTTGATGACGCCGCTTTGGAAGGCCAATTTCTGGAGCGTATTCGGGACGCAGCCGACGCCTCCGGGCTTTGGGACGAGCTTTCCACGAATTGGATGGCGCTGGACTGCGAACTGATGCCCTGGTCCGCGAAGGCGCAGGAATTGGTGCGCCGGCAGTACGCCGCCGTGGGCGCGGCCGCGCAAACAGGCCTCGCCGACGCCGTCAATGCGCTCACGGCGGCCGCCGCCCGGCTGCCCGAAGCAGAATCGCTGCTTGGCCATTTCCAGGATCGCCAGACGATGACGACGAAGTATGCGGAAGCCTATCGGCGTTACTGCTGGCCCGTGGCGTCGCTCGACGATTTCAAATTAGCGCCGTTCCATTTGCTCGCCACCGAAGGCGCCGTACACACCGGCAAGGAGCATGTTTGGCACATGGACACACTCGCCCGCCTGTGCCGCGCCGACGAGCGGCTGCTGCTCGCAACGCCATATCGGGTTGTGAATCTCAGCGACGAAGCCAGCGTCGCGGACGGCGTGGCCTGGTGGACGGAGTTGACCGGAAGCGGCGGAGAAGGCATGGTCGTCAAACCCTGGGACTTCATCGCCCGCTCGGGACGCGGTCTTGTGCAGCCCGCCGTGAAGTGCCGGGGACACGAATATCTGCGCCTCATTTACGGCCCCGAGTACACCGCGCCCGCCAACATCGAACGCCTGCGCAGCCGGCGTCTCAGCGGCAAGCGCTCCCTCGCCCTGCGCGAGTTCGCCCTCGGCGTCGAAGCGCTCGAACGCTTTGTACGGCGCGAGCCCCTGCGCCGCGTCCACGAGTGCGTCTTCGGCGTACTGGCGCTGGAAAGCGAGCCGGTGGACCCACGATTGTAAACAACGAAGTCCGGCGTCTCACCTGTCATATTGACGGGGAGGCGCCCCTACCATTCGATACAGAAAGGCAAATCAGCACCATGAGATATGTCAATGGCCTTATGTCCACATCGGGTGTTACCCACGTGATGGCCCTTAGTGGTGTTCTCTTTGCTTCAGTCGTGACGTATGCCGCCCCGCCTATCGAAACGATCGGCAGCGGAACCGTCTCCAGCCCCGCGATCGGGCCGTCGCCGTCGTTTGGGCTCGGCGGTCCCAATATGGTGCTCGTGAAGAATTGGCGATTTGGGGCGAGGGGCACGGTAAAGAACTACGCCGACATGAGCGCGAACTTCTATTACCATGACCAGTTCGGGACCATTAACAACGGCGGCAAGTATGGATCGAATATGGTTTCCCCCGACGCCGCCAACGCGGTGGCCGGACAGCCTCTCGAAGGCGTGGACAGTCCGCCGGTGCGTAAGTTTATGGAGGATTCGCTCCGCACGTACCTGACGCCCCTGCGCGGCGCCTCCAAGGTCCAAGTTTGGAATCACAATGCCGGAAACGGTTCATTTATGGCGAAATGGCGTCTTCCTAGCGGAGGCCCGCAGCTTGGCCGGGACATCGTCTGGGAAACGCGCGTACGCTATGTCACGCCGCCTTACTTTTGGTTTGCTCTCTGGACAGCGGGAAACAAATGGAAATGGGATGGAAGCGCCCAGGGCGCGGAGCAGGATCTGGTGGAGAGCTTCGGCTACGACAACGGCGGCGGAAACACCAACTACGATGGACGCTTCTGGCACTCCAATTCCGTGGCGAACCCTAGTAAGGACACCGTGGACTATTCGGGCTGGGGAACGGCCATGTCGAACCTGGGAATCAAATCCTACGACGCCACGCAATATCATATCTGGACCTGGGTCTACAAAAAAGACGGCGCGTTCGCGATGTATGTGGATGGGATCAAAGTCCAGAGTGGGTCCAATTACCATTGGACTTACGGCAACACCCCCAAGGACGAACCCATCGACATGGACTTCCTCTGTGACGGTGGATGGGGACACAACCAGATCGGAAGCGTCAATAAGGAACTGGACGCCTCGGCCTTTGACGGAAAATATTACGAATGGAGTTACAGCCGCGTCTACCTCAGCGCCGACGGCCGCGCTGCATCCAACGGGCGGTCGCGCAGCTTTACGGTCAAAGTCCCGGCGGGCGGACATTACAAATTGCGCGTTCAAGTCTCCTCGTCCAGCGGCGGAGCGTTTCACATAGAGGACGAGAATGGGGCCGACTTGACAGGGTCTGTGATCGTACGCCGTGGGAGCAAGAACCCTGTGACCTCCCTATCAAAGCCCGTCACGCTGTCCGCCGGGGCACACACACTCAAGTGGGTCCAGAATCACCCAGGGGTAAAATTCCTCAGCGCGACAGCCGTCAAAGCCGCCGGCGCCAGCGCAGTTTTCATCAAGACCGACACAACGACCCAGGGTCGATGGAAGGGCGTTTACGGCGCGGACGGCTATCTCATTGCGGGCGACGCCGTGCAGCCGCCGAGCTACGGCGCCATCAGCCGCACGGGATGGGCCGTGATATGGAACAAATCAACGTCCGAGCAGCGCGCTCCGCAAAAAGCCGACGGAACAGACTACATCGCCGGGCAGTGGGGAACCAGCGACAAGAGTTACAATATCGATTGCAAATTCACGGACGCCGCCACCCATCAGGTCGCTCTTTATGGAGTGGACTGGGACGCCAACGGACGCAGCGAGACGATCCAAGTCGTGGATGGGGTGACCGGGGCGGTGCTGGACACGGAAGAGTTAAACACCTATGTCACCGGCAAGTATCTGATTTGGAACGTTCAAGGGCCGGTGATTTTCCGAGTGAGTGTCACAAGCCATTGGACAAATCCCGCCCTAAGCGGCGTCTTCTTCGACCCTGCTCCGCATACGGCCAAACCGCATTAACCTATTCCTTGCGCTTTGCGCAAGCGCCTGGAGAATGAGCGCCCAGAGGGCGCCCAGGCTAAAAGTATTGTAAAATTACCCTGCGATTATTGAAAAGAGCCGCCGATACTTAGAAATGAGTAATTTGAGATAAGCGCAGGGATTCACATGAACACAACCGTCAAGGGCAAACTAATCTTTCTTTCCAGCATCCTGATGCTGGGAATATTCGCCGTATCCGCAATTCTATGGATCTCCACCTCCAAACTCAGCTATTTACTGAATGATGCTCTGACACAGGACGCCGTATCCGTGAAAGCCTGTTACGAGATGCAGGTGGCGAAGAAATATCAGGGAGAGGCAATCGCGCTTTATATCGCACATCGTAAAATGAATCGTGTGGACGAATGGCGCAAGCAGAATGCTGAGTTTGACAAGTGGACCTCCCACTACCTCACGCTCAGCATCACTCCCGACGAGAAAAACGCAATCACCGACATTCAAACCACGCAGACAGCGTACGTTCAGCATGGGGAGGCATTGATCTCTCTGGTCAAAGCCGGCCAGATGGACAAGGCAGCGGTTTACTATGACGCGAATATTGCCCCTGCCGAGGAACATATCTTCAGCAGCCTCACGCATTTGGAAGAGCTCAACACTGGTTTTATGGATGCGAAGCTCGGCGATTCCCGCAAGGCAGGCAAAGAAGCCGAGGCCCTTGGAACGGTGGTTCCCGTTCTCGCAGCCCTTCTTGGCCTATGGCTGTCCATCTCCATTATTCGACGGATCGTGTTCTCCATCGCCGCCGTCTCCGAGCGGCTCGTCCAGCTGCAAACTGGCTGTATCAGTAGCCTGACCAATGCAGTTCAAGCGATGGAGCACGGCGACCTGACCGTTCCTGCGGTTTCAACCACTCAGCCTCTCGAAATCACCAGCAAGGACGAGTTCGGCGTGATGGCCGGCACGTTCAACGGGATGCTCTCCAATGTTCAGTCGATGATCGGGTCGTTTGCGAAGTCTCAGCAGGCAATCATCGCGCTGGTGCGAAACCTTCAGCACTCAGCGGCGCATTTGGCGTCCACATCCACCACGCTCGCATCGACCGCCGAGCAAGTCGGAGCCGGGATCGAAGAAATCAGCGCGACAACACAGGAAGTCGCCCACGCCAGCGAGCAATCGGCGATCGGAGCCAGCGAAGTCGCCCAGGGCTCCTCGGCGCAGGCGAGAGCGCTCGCCGATAGTACAGCCAAAATCCAGGATCTCGCAAGTTCCGCGCAGATGATCGCGAAAGAGGCCGGGGCGGCGGCCGACGCTGCGGACGAAGCCAACCAGGCGGCGACATCTGGCGTCAAGGCAGTCAATGAGACGGTTGCAGGGATGGCCGCAATCCAGCGCAAAGTCGCCCACTCGGCGGAAACGATCCAGAGCCTGGATGAAGCCTCGCAGCAGATCGGCGGAATTCTCGGCATCATTGAGGGGATCGCCGAACAAACCAACTTGCTGGCGCTCAACGCGGCGATCGAAGCCGCACGCGCCGGTGATTCGGGACGTGGTTTTGCCGTCGTCGCGGAGGAAGTGCGCAAGCTCGCCGAACGATCGGCGTCCGCGACGAAGGAAATTGCGGTGCTCGTGCAGACAGTGCGCCAGCACACCGCCGGCGCCGTGTCCGCGATGGACGACGGCACGCGGGAAGTCGCGAAGGGCGCGATGCTTGCGGAAGAAGCCGGATCTTCGCTCGCGCAGATCCAACTCGTGATCGATAAAGTCGCCAGTCGGGTTCAGGAGATCAACGCCACCACGGGCCGGATGAGCGCGACCTCCGCCAATGTCGCAAAATCCATCGCCGATGTCGCCGCGATTGTCGAGCAAAGCAGCGCGGTCGCGGAGGAAATGAGCTCCTGCGCTGAGGAAGTATCCGCATCCGTGCAAACGGTCGCCGGAACCACCGTGGAACAGGCGGCGGCGGTAGAAGAAATGGCCGCGTGCGCCGAAACCCTGGCGGAAGTTTCACGGGACCTTGCCCGGCAAGTCTCGCTGTTCCATATCGAAGCGGAAACACAGCCCGTCCTGCGCCTCTCCAAGGCGGCGTAACGAAGGCGGCGTATTGACAATCTTCGTAAATTCTGAGTACGATATCCTCGTGGGAACCTTGGCGCCGCCAAAGCTCCCACGAGGATATTTCTTTACGCCAACGCTCTGCGCACGCAGGCCCGACCACCCCGCCAGGATGAAAGATCCTGCCCATGAATGACAAAAACCAAAACTTACCCGACGCCCAACGCCGATTCGTCCCGGCGCGACACAGTCGCTCTCTTTGATCTCCTCGCGCAGCGCGACACACGCGACCGCACCCACTTTTTTCGCATCGAAGGTCTTCGCCTGCTGGCGAAGGCGGTAGACAGCGGCGCCGATATCCGCGCCGTCATTCTCTCACCCAATCACACGACGACTCCCGCCGCACAGCGCGTGCTGCAAACTCTTCTCGATCGTCGTATTCCCATCACCCGCGTTTCAAGCGAGTGCTTGGAACGTATCACCATGACCGAAGACCCGCAGGGCTTTGCCGCCATCGTGCGCCAGCGCTGGGAGTCGCTTGCCGATATCGACCCCGCCGCCGATTTGTGCTGGGTCGCCTGCGAAAGCGTCCGCTCGCCGGGCAATCTGGGGACGATTATTCGGACGGCGGATTCCGTCGGCGCAGGCGGGGTGATTTTGCTCGGGAAATCCACCGATCAGTACGCCCCTTTGACCGTACGCGCCTCCATGGGTTCTATTTTCGCCCAGCGCTTCATCCGGTCGAGCTTTCAGAACTTTGCGGCTTGGAAAGAGCGCGTCGGCGCCCATCTCGTGGGCGCTTCGCCAAACGGTGCGCGCGATTATCGGGAGATCTCTTATCAGAGACCTTCCGTGCTCTTTATGGGATCTGAACGCAAGGGCCTGTGGCCAGTACACCAATCCCTGTGTGACGATCTCGTTCGCATCCCCATGGCCGGCTCCACCGATTCGCTTAACCTCGCCGTGGCCGCCGGAATTATGCTCTTCGAAGTGTACCGACAGGCTCAGCCGCCCGGGTGAATCTCGCTTCCAGCCCTGCGCTAACAATAGCCCGGCGGTGAGAAACCGCCGGGCTATTTTCGTCCTTCAAAATAACTTTTCTAGAACACTTGACAAATTAAAACTCACCAATTATAATTGATCATGTCTTCTAGAAGTATCCAGGAGTTTTAGACCATTGCGCCGACGCACACGAGGAGAAACGCATGAAGTTTTCGATGAAGCCCGCTGCGGTAATCGCAGTGTTATCACTTGCTGCAATCGCAATACAGACGCCGGCACAGGCGAAGCCCTGGGTGACGGCTTACTACACGTCGCAGACGTTTCCGACATTGCCGGTAGCCAATGTCGATATGCATTCCATCACGCATTTGACCCTGTTTTCGCTGACCCCGAACGCGGACGGCACGCTGTACGATAAAGGCGGCGATACGGCCGCCGGCGGAAGCGCCGCCACTTCGGTCAACGCCAACGCCGCCGCGTTTGTCAGCGCCGTACATCAGGCGGGGAACGGAAAGTGCGCGCTGATCTGTATCGGCGGCGGCGGAACCGCCACGAACTTTGAAAGCGCCATCAGTCCCGCGCATCAGGCGGCGTTTGTCACCAACATCAAGAACTGGGTCGTCAGCCACGGTTTCGACGGCGTGGACATCGACATGGAGCCGCTGATGACGTCGGACAAGGCGCTCTTTCAGTCCTTCATCCAGGCGCTGCGCACATCCTTCGGCAGCCAGTATTTGATCACGACCGCCGCAACGTGCGGATCGGACGCGGACCCGTCGATCTACGCCGGCGTCGCGGAATGCTTCGACCAGATCAACGTGATGACCTACGATCTCGCGGGCAACTGGCCGGGCTGGGTCAGCTGGTACAACTCGCCGCTGTACACAGGCGGCGCAACCTTTCCGGACGGCGTTACTCCCCTGCCGTCGTGCGACAATCAGATCGCTCGGTACATTGCGGCGGGCATTAGTCCTTCGCGACTGGCGATCGGCGCGGCGTTCTACGGCTATAATTGGCAGGGCGTGACCGGGCCGAACCAGAATCTCGCGAACGTTCCGGCGAACTACCCGCAGGCAATCTCCTATGCCCAGATCATGTCGCAGTACTATGCGCCGAGCGCCGCTTACTGGGACAGCGCCTCGTATGCGCCATATCTGAGCCTGCGCAACGGGAGCGTGCAGTCCCCGCTGGCGTTTATCTCCTACGATGATCCTACACTCATTGCCGACAAGGTCAAGTACGTGATCGCCAATCACCTCGGCGGCCTGATGTGCTGGCAGGTCCTTCAGCAGTACATCCCCACTGCGCCCGTCGGCCAGCAGCAGCAGCCCCTTCTCGGCGCGATCGACGGCGCGATGGGAACGGGAAGTACAATCACAACCACCGATAACTTGAGCGACTTCAGCGAGATCGTCGCGAAAAGCCTGAACTGGACCATCGACACCACCAACAGCGCGTACTACCAGGGGGACGCCGGCCGGGCGACGCGCACCGTCAACGACGCCGAATTCCTCGATTACTCGTACCCCAACATCAGCGAGTTCTCAGCGAAGGTCTACACCTGGTATGCGGCGACCACCAGCGTAACCTTCTGGTACTCCAAGGACAACGGCGCCACCTATACGCAGGCGGCTACCACGACAAACGCCAAGACGATCACGACCTCGCCGTGGGGCTACTCAACCATCAAGAACACCGGCATCCTCCCGGTCGGCGTGACCAGCCTGCGCGTTCAGATCGCCGCAACCAGCCAGAACTGGGACCCGCAGATCGCGAGCATCTCGATCACGCATCAATAGAAGATATCAACGCTGCCTCATCTTCGGCGCCAAGCTCGGAGGTGAGGAGCGTCACGAAAGCCCGCAGGGCGGCGGATTGGTATTTGTCAGCGCGATGGATCGCCGAGATTTGCTGTCGAGCGGCGGGCGCTTCGCGCAGCGTCAGCGCCGCAAGGCGTCCATCCGCGACCTCGGATTCGACGGCTAAACGCGGCAGCAGCGAAGTCCCCAGCCGGGCCTCGATCATCTTCTTGATCGCCTCGACGTTGTCCAGCTCCATGGATACCGTCGGGGCGACTCCCGCCTCAGCAAAGAGCGCATCGACTTGTGCTCGAAGACTGGTCTCCGGCTGCATCAAAATGAGGGGAATGTTCTTGAGCGCCGAAACTGTCAGTCCCCTCTTCTCCCGGGCAAGTGGATGATCGGGGTAAGTCACGACAACGTTTGCATACTCGGCAAGCGTGACGATCTGCATTCCTGGCCGCGCGCGAAACCCCATCACCACCGCCATATCGACGGCATTCGTCATCACCATCTCCGCGACGCGCGCCGACGCCCCCGTATGTACACTCATCTCCACACCCGGATGCTCCTCGCGAAACCGCCGCAGCAATGGGGGCAGCAGATATGTCGCCGCCGTGCTGCTCGCGCCGACGGACAGATGGCCCGACACGCCCTGCGCCACATCCCCCACCGCACGCCGCGCCTCATCCGCCAGACGCAGCATCTCGGCGGCATAGGGCAGCAAGGCCGCGCCCGCAGCCGTTAGCTCCACGCGACGCCCCAACCGGTCCAAAAGACGCGTGCGCAGCTCCCGTTCCAGCGCCGCGATCTGGCGCGTCACGGCGGGCTGCGTCAGCGACAACTCCTCCGCCGCCCGCGTAAAATTCTTCTCGGAAGCGATCTTCACGAACGCCTCCAATTCCCGGATCTCCATTCTCAATCCTAACTATGTGATTTTGTTATCGCTCACATAAATAACTTTCATTTGAATTATACCAATAAAAACAGTACAATAGAATCAATCGATTTCAGAAGATGGGAGGACGGCGAGGATGAGTAATATTGGCGGCGCAGCGGCTCCGACGCGTTCGGCGAAAGAGCAGTTCGACAAACAAGCGGCGCATTACAACGCGCAATGGAATACCTGGAGCGAAGAAACGCTCTCCTGGATTCTCGCCCACTCCGGCCATCAGCCGACGGACAAAGTGCTGGACATCGCCACCGGAACGGGGTTCACCGCTCTCGCCTTCGCGCCGCATGTCACCGAAGTCATCGGCAGCGACGTCTCGACGGGGATGCTGGAGCAGGCCCGAAAGCAGGCTGAGGAGCGCGGGATCACAAACGCGACGTTTACGGAAGCGCCCGCCGAGGCGCTGCCCTTCCCCGACGCGACATTCGACATCGTCACCAGCCGCATCGCGCCGCATCACTTTCTGGATATCCAAAAGTTCGCCGCCGAAACAGCGCGAGTGCTGAAGCCCGGCGGCCGGTTGGTCCTGGTGGACACCAGCGTTCCCGACGGCGACGCCGTGGCCGCCGATTGGCAGAACGCCGTAGAGGTTCTGCGAGACCCGTCACATGTTCGCAATTACACGCCCAGCGAGTGGCGCGCAATCTGGGAAGACGCGGGACTGACCGTCGAAACCATCAGCGACACCGGCGGCGGCATCACGATCCCCTTGTCCGATTGGATCTTCAAAGCAGGCTGCACGCAGGAACAGGCGCAGCAAGTGCGGGACCAGTTTGCAAGCGCTCCGGCGAATGTGAAAGCGATCTATCAGATCGTGGAGCAGACCGACGGCGAGATTGTATTTACGTGGCGGCGGGTGGCCGTACGCGCGGTGAAGAAGTAAGTAAGCCCGCAGATGCGTAATCGCGAGAGTAATCGACCGCAGGTGGACCGCAGCCGCCGGGGTATTCGATCCGCAGTTATGAATCCGGAGTCCGTTCGGATCGCGGGTATGAAACCCACGGCTGGGAGCGAAGCGCTAACCGTCCGTGCCGGACGGACATTAATGAAAACCCATGGACAAGG
>NZ_JBDSQY010000007.1:0-3871 GCF_039929585.1 Capsulimonas sp. | reverse complement strand
ACCCTTCCCAGCTTCATGGGAGGGGTGGCGCGAAGCGCCGGGGTGGGTTACTCAGGGGCGGCCGAAGGCCGGGGATAGGTCTCTAAAACCCGACCCGCACCGCATTACCCACATAAGTCACGCTCTTGCGAACGCCGCTCGGCAGAACGACATTGAGATGGCGCGTCATCAGCATCCCCGGATACGATCCCACACGAGGGCTGACCGTCAGCGTTCGCGCCCGATCGTCCCAGTGCATCGGAATGCGGCTGCATGCGCCCTTTTGGTAGTCGTAGTTATCGCCGTTGTCTTCATAGAGCGTGAAGGAGGCGTCCGCGCCGGGGTAGACGCGCACTTCGAGCGGATCGATGGGCTTTTCGCCCGTGTATTGAAGGACAGGACCAAGCGGCAGGATCGTTCCGGCGCGAACGTAGGCCGGGATGACGTCAAGTGCGGCCTGGATGTGGCGTGTCTCGGCGCCAGCGACGCTGGCGCCGGTGTTGAAGTCGTACCACTGTCCGGCGGGTAGGTAGACGTCACGCGCGCCGCCTTCGTTCAGGACCGGCGCGGCTAGCAGTCGGTCCCCCATCAGCCATTCATCGCGCAGGTCAAACGTCTTCTCGTCTTTGGGGAACTCCAGAAAGAGCGGGCGCATCATCGGGGCGCCTGTCGCCTCCGTTTGGGCGGCGAGGGTGTAAAGATACGGAATTAGGCGATAGCGCAGCTCGATGGCCTTGACCGCAGCAGCGCCGCTGTCCTCCCCAAAGGCCCAGGGCCAGCGGTCGGAGCCGAGGTTGCCGTGGACACGCATCACGGGAACGAAGACGCCCTCTTCGACCCAGCGGGCGTACAGTTCCGGCGAAGGCTTCCCGATGAACCCGCCGATGTCCTGTCCGGAGTACGGCATTCCCGCCATGCTCCAGTTGAGCATGGTCCCCGGCTGGTTTTGCAGCGTCTCCCATTCCGACCGAATATCTCCCGTCCAGGTCGCCGCGCCATAGCGCTGCATGCCCGGCGCGAAGGCGCGGCTGATTGTCCACGCGCGGCGCGGGCTCATGGCGCGCCAGCCGTCCCACTGCGTCTTCGCCATCTGGAAGAACTCATCGGCGCTCTGCTCCGCCTCATCGTTCCACCATCCATCCACGCCCGCCTGCACCAGCGGAATGTGATGGCTCCACCACCAGGAACGGGCTTCGGGAAGATCGAACCGCAGGTCGACGCCAAGAGAACTGTTCAGAATCCAGCCCTGCTTGCGCGCGAAATCTAAGTTCGCTCCGTTGACGCGC
The DNA here is from genome assembly GCF_039929585.1 of Capsulimonas sp. NCBI lineage: Bacteria > Bacillati > Armatimonadota > Armatimonadia > Capsulimonadales > Capsulimonadaceae > Capsulimonas > Capsulimonas sp. The sequence continues at coordinate 2,606 of NZ_JBDSQY010000007.1, read as the reverse complement.
GGCTTACGGATGCCGACAAAGTGCAGCCCCATCTTCTTCATCTTGGCGAGACTGCCCACCGGGAATCGATTCGTATTGAAGTCCCAATCGTTGTCAAACCAGTCGTAGTCGTAGATGAAGGCGTCCACCGGGATTTTGCGGTTCCGGAACTGAGTCCACTTGTCTTGTATGTCGGTGGCGTCACCGTAACCCCATCGGCTAACCATGAAGCCGAACGTCCAGCGCGGCGGGATCGGAGCGCGTCCGGTCAGTCGCGATTCGGCGTTGAGTAAGCCATAGGCGTCCGGCGCCACGCTCAGGTAAAGATCGAGATACGGAGCCGGCGTCGTCCATGTCAGCGTTCCCGCATCGTCCTTCCACGTACTGCCCGTCAGATTGTTGGCCGCCAGCAGGCTCCAGCCGCCGGTGGACCACAAAAACGGGACACGAGTGGCGCCATTGTCCACGGCGCTTGTCCCGGAGGGGTGCGTGAGCGGACCCGAATGATCGCGGCTTTCATTCCCCACTCCGTAAAAGCGCTCGTCTTTACCGTGCGTGAGTGTGAGTGTAACCGAATAGTTTGACGATGCTACCGTTCCCGACGACAGCAGAGCATGCCCCGCGTGATCCCGCAGTCGCACCCGTCCGCCGGGGCTTACTTCCAAAACTCCCTGCGGCGTTTGGACCGTCACAACCCCGCTGGCGCTCTTACGGACGACGGCCTTGGACCATGGCGCCGTCTGCGCCACAAACAGGCTGACAGAGGGGGGCGCCGCGGCCTTCGGATACGCGACGAGGTGAAACGTGCTAGGATCGACCGCGCTGACCGTAATATTCAGGCCTGGCGCGCTGGTCGAGGCGGTCGCAGCAGCCCTGGCCGCAATGGGAGCGAATAGCGGAAAGACTGCGAGGACCGCAGCGTAATAGGTGATTTTAAAAGGGGGCATAACACACAGCTTTCAAACAAAATCGATACGGTCATTATATCGCAGAACAAAGCGCTCGTATATAGAATAAATGAGCAGATTCACAAAGTATTTGTCGCCTGCAAAGCGCGAATGCCCGCGACTGAGATCTTTGTGAAAATTTTCACATACAATTGAACTTAACGGCCGCTGTTTCTGTTACCCAGAACATAGCCCGATTGCAAGTAGAGGCTCATCACCGGGAGGTATTCTCCTCACGGATATCGAAGGAGCAGGCAAATGCTAACACAACGGAGTTCGTGGGCGTCCAGTCTTGTGACCGGCCTGATTGGCTGGAACGGATTTTTCATTATCGTGGCGCTGGCCTTCGGCCTTTCGGTCTCGCCGACCACGCTGTTTCTCGCCGGAACGCTGACGGCGATCGTTCAAGTCGTCGCTCTGCGATTGCTCTTCTTCAAGCTTCACCTGGATCGAACTCTCGGATACGGCGCGCTCTTCGGGACCATCAGCGCGGCGATGCTGATCGTCGTCGATTTCGCATTGTTTCCCGCGCTGACCGAGCACCTTTTGATCTGGTTCCTCACCGCCGTCTATATCGGCCCTGCCGTCGGCGCGTTTCTGAGCTACTTCTACAAGGACGACCGTGAGATCGAAGCCGAGGCGCCGGCGGGCGAGCCGGTCGACTACGGACGCGACGGGCATTGGCTGGAGCCGTTCGCCTTCGGCGCCGCCGCATACCTGCTGGTCTTCCTGCCCCACACCACGGACATCGCTGTGTCCGCGCTGATGGTCGGCGCGATGAGCGGGGTCTTCGCCGCCGGCGCCAGCCACTTTGTGCTGTTCTCCAAAGCGCGCAATCCCATTCTGCCCTTCACCATCGGCCTGCTCGGCGGCGCCGTGCAGGGCGCGGTCACCGGCCTGCTGTTCCGCCACTTCGCGCCTCAGCTCTGGATGTCGCCCATTGCTCTGGGAGCGGCGTCCGGCGTGCTCACCTACTTGATGACGATCACACGCGGCTATACGCTGGCCCGTGCTGAAGACCTCGCCGAAGCGAACGCCGCCGTCACAGAAGCCGCAGGAGACGCGGCATGACGGCTGTGGCGCTAATCTCGTTTGTCTGTCATGTGCTGCACATTGCGTCCACCTGCACATCACTTGGCGGCCTGTTCTACGCCCGAATGGTCCTCTGGCCGACGCTGGACACGCTGGCCCCGGATGTGCGCGAACAGTTTCTCGCCCAGGCGATCCGCCGCTTCGCCGTCATCAAATGGACCGGCGTGGCGGTGGTCGCCGTCACGGGGATCGTGCAGTGGGTGCTGACGTTTCCGCACATCATCAACCAGATGCACTATATCCTGTTCTTTGGGATCAAAATGATCGGCGCCGTCGGTCTGTTCAGCATTACGTTCCTGCTGGCCATGCCCACGGAAACCCTGCGGCAGATGCGCATGCAGCGCGCCTTCTGGGCCGGTCTCAACATCATCTGCGGTCTGACCATTTTAGTGGGCGCCGCCCTCATGCACTCCGCCGCCCGGCGCTGAATGCCGGCTATAATTCTATATGACTTTCTATGCTTACTGTAGTTTAGCGGTTTTGGAGGGTTGAAGATTTGAGGAGACGGGAATCGATATTCCAAAAACTTCCTGCCAGAGGTTATGGATATGATCCCGTCTCCCGAATGGGCGGCTCTTTTGGAACCGC
>NZ_JBDSQY010000006.1:0-5320 GCF_039929585.1 Capsulimonas sp. | reverse complement strand
GGGGGTGAGGGCCGTTTAAGGAGAAGCAACGATGTCGGATTTTTCAACGCATGCGAATTATGTGGTCGATCTGACCAGTACGCCAGCGCCGCTGATTGCGTATGTGTTTGTGGCGCTGGCGGGGACGGCGACGGTCTCGGGATACTTTGTGAATATGCATGGGCGTCAGGAAGGCGCGGCGTTTACGGGGACGGTGGCGGCGACGGCGAAGACGTTTAAGGACCTGAGCGGCGCGGTGGTTCCGCAGGCGGCGACGGGGTTTATGGGACGGATCACCGGCGCGAATGTCTCGTTTGGACTGGGTGGGAACGTGGACGGAACGGTGGGGGCGTATACGCCGGACGCGACGTATCCGATCTTGACGATCAGCGACTTTGTGACGCTGGGAAGGGTGGGGTAACTGTCTTGGCGATCCATGTCAGCAAGATTTCCGGTCTCGGAGGCGCTCTCGCGGCCAAGACGAATGTGACGGATCGAGTAGCCGATCCGGGGGCGGTGATCAATCGACCGGTAGTGGCGACGCGCTGTTCGTCTTATAGCGCGGGGCTGAGCGATGGCGTGGTCACGGGCGGCACATATCGGGTGCAGCATAACGCCACGCGGACCGCCGCGGACCTGCAAGTGGTTTACGGCAACTTTTACAATATTGATGTGGATGGGCCGAACGACATTACCATCAGCAGCGCTGCGATCGAAACGCCGAGCGGGACGTTTTACCCCCTGTTCTTTGGTGGACAGCGCAGCGCGACGATCAAGCCTGGCGGGCTTCTGGTCTCTGATCCCGTGGGCGTCGATATTGCTTCGGGCGCGGCGTTTTATACGCGGACTTATGTGACGGTGGCGAGCGCGGGGCAGAAGTGGCCCCTGGGACTGACGACGCAGACGACGAATGGCGAGGGCAACAACGCGAGCGCAGCGCCGTCGGACCTTTCGACGAGCGGTACGGTGCCCACGGCGTTTGCATTCGCCTACCATCCGCTGGCGATTGTCGGTGCGTGCAGCCCTCGAAATCAGGCGACGCTGGCGCTGATCGGCGACAGCATCTTTCGGGGACAGGCCGATACTCCGAACGACAACGGCTATATCATCCGCGCGATCAACAAGACCGTGGGACATATCAACTTGTCGATGGCAGGAGAGCAGGCGCTGAACTTTCAGGGGACGACGCGCGCCCGGCGCATCCGGCTGGCGCGGGGCTGCTCGCATGCGCTGGTGCAGCTTGGGGTCAATGACATGGGCAATGGACGGACTCTCGTGCAGATCCAGGCGGATCTGCTCAATATCTGGAACGCCCTGTCACTGCGGGGCTGCAAGGTCTATCAATGTACGATCACGCCGTCGACCAATTCGTCGGACTCGTATGCGACGACGGTGAATCAGACACCGAAGTCCGCAGCGTTCGGGCCGGGCGTTTGCATTCGAACGCAGCTCAATGACTGGATCCGAACCGTTCCGGCGCCGCTTTCGGGGTGCATCGAGGTTGCGGACGCCGTGGAGTCCGCGCGCAACTCCGGGCTGTGGCTGCCGAACTACACGAACGCCGGCGACGGCACTCACCCCAATGTCGCAGCGTGTACGACGATCGCCTCGGCGATCTCGGCGCAGGTTCAGTCACTTTCGGTCTAGGAGGACTTCGATATGGCGCAGTCATTGGGGGCCTTGCAGCGTGACGTTCTGAGTCGGCTGAACGAAGCGGACAATTCGAGCGCCGGCAACCTGGAGACGGGGACGGGAATGGGGGCGACGGTCGCGACGGCGGCGACAATCACTCAGTATCTGAACGAGGCGGCGGCGGACCTGGCGCGGTCGGCGTTTCCAATTGTCCAGGCGGGAACGTTCTCCTGGCCGGGCGGTGCGCAGGCGGCGCTGCTTTCGGTGTTTACGGTCCCGGAAAGTTTGACGCTCTGGTTTGCGCGGGGCGTTGCTTGGGGCGGGACGGCTCTCACTCATTGCAGCCGTTCGGCGCTGGAGAACTACTACCCGACGTGGGCCGCCGACGCGCCGGGAACGCCGCTTTACTGGTATGACACGGGGCAGAACGGGATTGGCCTGTATCCGATTCCCAGCGCCTCGCAGACGGTGGTGGCGAACGGCTTTGTCCTTCCGTCGCCGCTCGTGGACGCGGACGACGAGCCGAGCTGGCTTCCGTCCGATCTGACGAAGCTGATGGTGTTCTATGCGGCGGTGATGATCGCCCAAAAGAACCTGGAGGACCCGAGCCTTGCCGCCCGCGCCGACCTGTGGCGCGCGGAGTACGAGCGCGGGAAGGCGCAGCTGCTGTCGAAGCTGGCCGCCTCCGACCCGCTGCTGACGAGAACGCTGGCGGCGGCGAGCGGGCAGGAATAAATATTTCTCGTGAATGTTTCCGGGTTGGCGCCGGCGCCGCGAGTGTTGTATACAGATGAGCGATTTTATAAAGGAGAAGCAGGCCATGGCCGTGAAATCGACGAAAAAGCGACAGCCACTGGTCATTAATCCAGCGCAAACGGAATTTCTGAAAAGCGCTCAAAGCGTCTTAAGCGCCAGGACACTTCCGACAAGCCTTCCTGGATATACGTTTGCGACCGCTCGTAATGAGCCAGGGTTTGGCGCGCATTATGACGCCGCGCATCATTCGATGGACTTCACGGATCGGAAGCATCCAGAACAGAGTGCGCCTGTCCGAAATTCATCGAGCCATCGTGTTCACAATCCCATACGGCCCACCCATATGTCGGCAGTGAAAAACAGCCAGTCAATGTCGACAACTCCCACGGCGCCCCGTGGAAGCAATCAGAGACAAGGGGCTTCTCATACTGCCAGGGAGAGACGATCTATTCCTCAGAGCGCGCCTGTCTCCCATAATCCGTTCGATCCAAATGACACTGAGTTTGGAGTATTCTTTGGTCATGACGTGCTTCAGCCAACCGCAAATGTCAGCGCGGGCTGGGGCGATACACTGGCGTTTGGGGCTCCAAAAATTGCGCGGAAATATATCGGCGAAGCATTGGGTGTCGGAGACGCCAATGATGCCGTACAATATGATTCACTTGGCTATCATGCAGGTGAAGCGCTTGGGACGATCCACTCGGCCTTGATGGGAGCGGGCGGCGGGTTGAAGGCGGCCGGCGTGGCGATTAGCAAAAAAGAGGCGGCTAAGTTAACGGCGTCCGGGGTTAAGACTTCGACTACGGAATTCTCGCATTGGATTCCTAATCGTTACTTGAAGAAAACCGGTTCTAAATGGATCATGAATAAGTTCGGCCGTTCGAAATGGAACGGCAATTATGTGACGCCGCAACGGCATTCCATGCACGACCCATTCCGATACCTGGCAAAGGCTGTCCAGCCAACGAGATTTTCGCCAACTGTTCAGCAGTTGGATCGAGTTCCCAGGAGTATTTATGGTACAGGCGCAGGGGCCGCTTTGGGGCAGGGGCACAGAGTATTGGGACGCGAGAAGTGACCTCATCAGATATCCACATGGAGAGAGATTGCAAAAATGAACCGTTTCTTAAGCCGATTGTTATATGGCTCGCCCAAACGCAGACCGTACGAACAACAGTGTTTAGATTGGCTGCGGGAGCGGCTTCCTGAAACGGGACAAGCTGTTTTTGACGCTCAGATTGCCGACGTTGGATCTCTCACGCGCATGTATTCTGATAAGCTGGTTGAGTTTCAGCCCCACGACACGGCAAAGCTCAAATTGTTTCCGAATACACGCGCACAGATGCACGCGGTGCGGCTCTGGATTACGACGCAGTCGGGGGAGACAGTGCGCTGCGATGTTATTTTTCATGCCGGTCGGATCGTCAATTTAGAATTCAATCGTCCGCCTCGCGTGGCGCTGGAGAAACCCTTTACGCTGAAGTCTCTGGAAATTTACGCCGATCTGATGACACCTGATTTGCCGCGTAATCTAGGAGAAGCGCCAACCACAACACCGATTTTGGATGCGCTGCGAAGCCATGGGACGATCACGGATGTCAAGCCGCCAGCTCAGGAGTCCGAGATCGATCAGATGCTGGGGCGCATTCTGACCGCAACGCCTAGCGACTATGCTGCTTTGTTACGGGAAACGAACGGCTTTCAATACGAGTGGTGGGATTTTCACGGCATTGATATCCTGCGCCAGGTGGATCACGAAGCGACATATCTTTATCTGGCGCAAACGACTTCCTTTTCACTCGCACTGCGCGAGGAGGCAAGCACGCCTTGTTATTTCCTGCAGGATCATGTGAATGAGGAGTTTACGGAATTGGGATCAACGTTCGTTGACGCGTTGCTGAAAGCAGTCGCCGCTGAGGAAGCGGAGGCCGAGTAAGGCTGGGAGCGTTAAGTGAAATTCTTGAGGCTGCGTGTGCAATACCGACGCCTTCGAATGGATTTTTAAGGTGCTTGATCACGAGTACATGCAGATTTATTGGTAGAGATGATGAAAAATTGGATTTTACGTCACCACCGGAGATTGCTGGCGGTTTTATTTGTGCTCATCGTGCTGATTGGCTGGATCGGCGTCGTGACGCGTGGGCGCTGGCGGCCTCAGTTGATGTCGGCATCGGTGACAGTCAACGGACAAAAAAGTTGGAAGGCTGCCGTCTATCAAATGCCTAATGGCGATTGGCTCGTCGCGCCGCACGAAGAAGCGTTTTGGGGAGAATCTACGGCGTATCTGGTTCCGCGCGCCGGTGACGAAATTGGCGTCCTTAATGTCAACCTTCAAAATCTTTCTTATTTTGGCCGCTTTGACTTTATGATCTTTCCGTTTGCGGTTTATCAGGACACGCGGCCTCTGCGGACCGTGAAGCTAGGCGGAACAAAGGCTGATGTAAATCCTAATTTTGTACGGGAGCCCGATAAATTAGAGTTCACCTCCATGCTCTACTCTCGCATTCGCATTCGCCTGCGATGATGGACAGGGATGCCCTAGCGCCTTTGCAAATCGTGAACCGTTTATACGTCGTCTTAAGGTCGCCCATAGTATCGTTTCGACCAAATTTTCATCACATTCTGGAGGTTTATAATGCCCAATCCAACGCAGCGTCGACAGCGTGCGCCTATCCGACTGTCGGCGATGGACGAGTTTCACGCAACGGCCAATGAGCCTTATCAAATTCAGCTTGCCGATGGCGCATCTGGCGTGAATGCGAACAACCCATGGAGCACTCCGATTCCGTCTAGGCGGGCCGCCCCAAATAATAGTCCTTATGATGGGCCCTCTGTGTCTATAATAGGTGAGACAGTTCGCTACACTAAATGCAATCCGTATCGAGGGCGGAGAATGGTCAAATCCGTTGGATTCTCACACCTTCAATGGTCGGCACGAAAAAGAAGATCGACA
>NZ_JBDSQY010000005.1:0-14955 GCF_039929585.1 Capsulimonas sp. | reverse complement strand
GCCGGCTGGGAGGAACGCTTGCCAATCATAAGAAGAGATTCGACAAGGACAAAATTTATCCTTGTCAAATCCCCAAAGATATCGAAGACTTTTCGGCACCGCTTCTAGAAGTGCACGATGTCCACCTGCGTGGACTCCAGATCAGAGCGTAATCGACCACGTTTCTGGAGTGCCCGCAGGGGCACATCGTGCTTTTCTAGGCGCGAATTTATTCGCCGGCTATTCTTCGCCGGCTATTCTTCGCCGACTATTATTATGTCGGCCTTACTACGCGCTACGCTTACGTGTTAAAGGGCCTTCGTCACGCGCCCATCTAAAACTTCATCCCCAAGCTCGCATTCGCCGTGTACGCATTGGCGTTGTTCACCGCCGCGCCCACGTTCTGCTGCATCGTGCCGTCCACGGCGAGTTGGAAGCGGTCGCCGACGCTGTGCTTGAAGCCGACGCTGTAGACATTGCTGCCGTGCGGGTTTGTGGAGATGTCATCGAGGTTCTGGCGATAGCCGCCAGTGATTTGTGTAGATGAGGAGAGACGCAGACCAAGCGCGAGGCGCACGCCGCAGCCGAGAGTTTGGGCGGCGTAGTATTGGCGCCAATCGTAGCCGCCGGCGAGGCTGAGAGCGCCGAGGTTCGTTTCCAGGCCGACGCCGCGCTGCTCGGTCTGCTGAGGCGTCCCGCCGTCTTCAGCGTTCCGTGCATAGGTTCCGGTGATGCGCAGGCGATTCGGACCGAGCGCAACCCGCGCAGAGGTCGTGTCCAGGGTGTTCTGCGGATTTTCCACGCCCTGGGTCATGTCGCGGCTCTTGAAGCCGGCGCTCACCGTCAAGTCCCGAGCGGGAAGAATAGTTCCGTCCACTGATGTCACCACCGCGCTGCCGGAGTCGTTCTTCTGCATGTTGACGCCGGTGTTCAGCGTCATCTTGCTGCTGGGCGCGAAGCGCAGGCCGGCGCCCTGCTGGCTGGTCACGGAGGAGCCGGTGCGCGACTGGCCGGCGTTGGTCGTCAGCGCGATCGATTTGCTGACTCCGACAGCGGCGCCCAGGTTCATCGTCTGCGTGTCGGCGGCGGTCCCGGCGGTGTCGTTCGTCGCGTAGTTGGCGGTCACCTGAGTGCTGCCGGCCGGCTTGGCGTCGACCGCGACGCTCGCGGAATGCGAGACGGCGGCGCCGTGCGCGGCGTTCTCCTGAAGGTTCGTCTGGATCTTGAGGTTCTGATTGGGCGTGAGGGTCATCGCCGCTGCAATCTGGGAAGTTCCCGCGTTGGGAGCAGCAGCGTTGGCGTCCTGAGTGTAGTTCAAGGACGCCGTCATGATGCGTGACGGGGCCATCTGAAGCCCCAGTCCCAGGTGCTGGCTGCCGACTTGCAGTCCGGCATCGGTCGGAAGATTGGTGAGACTGCTGCTGTCCCGCCGCATCTCAAAAGAAAGGTGTGTGGAGCGCCCGGCGTCGGTTCCGCCCGAAAGCAGCCAGCCAGTGCGATCGGCGCCGCTGGAGGCGTCCTCGCCTACGGATGGGGCAAAGAAGAATCGGGCGGTGAGCTGCGAGTTGCGCGCTCCCTGCCAGCCGGTGCCCACGCCCAATGTGAGTGCATCCTGGCCGCTGCCCACGTTCGTGTCGGTGGTGTTCTTACGATACAGGGCGGAAACAAAGAGGCTGGAAGTTTCACTCTGCGCGAGGTTCACTTGCAAGGGCATGATAAAATCGCGACGGACCATCTGCGCGGTCTCGCTGTCGTAGATATACTCGACGGTAGCGGTAGAGCGTGCGCTGAGGGGGCTGGCGAATGTCACCGTGCCGGCGTCCGGATCGAACGTGTAGTCCAGCCCGCGCATCTGCGGCAGGGTGTTGATCTTCACGGCTTCGCCCGTCCGGACAATGTTCTTCCAGGACAGAGCATAGGGACCAGCCGTGCCGTTGCCCATCAGAATTTCCTTCTGAATGCGCGTGGCGGCGTGAATTGGAGCGGCCGCCCCAAGAAGCGCCGCCGCTCCGGCAAATATTGTGGCGCGAAAAACAAATGGACGCATGGCTGCTATTTCACTCTCCCGGAGTAATAGAGCAATCATGCGTCGCATTTGTTTCATCAATTTCCGCGAAAACTTATCGCTTCTCGAAAACCTGGTATGTGGTGTCATTCAGCTTCCGCACGCCATAGCCGACGGAGCCAGCGACCGTATTCAGCGCATTTCCGACATCGTCGCCCGACGCCCACCCTGCGGCGGTCATCGTCGGCGACGTCGTCGCGTCGGCAATCACCGTCACATGGTAGACCGAAGCAATATTGCGCAGCGTGTCGTAGAAGTTGCCGTTCGCGACAGGCGCCGTCGCCGGCCCGCCGTCGGCTACATCGAAGGGCGTGAAGACGACCTGCGTCTTGCTTTGCGACGGATCGTTATTGGCGTACCAGGAGACCAGCATATCCAGGGTCGAGCCCGCTTCAGGACGCTTGGTGAGCGCCACCGGGATCTGCATCTCCACATCGTTGGTCAGCGGCGTCGGCGCGCTGAGCGCGGGATGCGCATCCGTCTCACGAGCGCTGGCGTTTGTGATCTGATCGCTGGACGTCAGCACATACGCGTTCACCGTGGCGTTCGGCACGTTCTGCGGCAGGTGAATATGGAAATAGTGATAGAAGTTTCCATCCGTTCCCTCACCCGTCGAAACGCTCTGGATCGTCGGCGGCGTAGCGTCCGATGCCGTTGCACCTGTTCCGAATATTACCGCAGTGTTGGTCCCAGTAATCTGCATGGCCGGACTAAACATAATCCCCGCCACTACGAGCGCAGCAGCGCCCGCCAGAATGCCGCCGCTGAGGCGACGTCGTCCAGAAGGAGCGAACCATTCGCGGATGGCGTCGCCGAGCGAGCGCGGGGCCGAAGCCCGGCGCTGCTGCTCGGCGGTGGCGAGTTCCATCACCTTGGCGCGGAATCCCAGTGGGACATTGACTTCCAGAGGCGCACTATCGCCGAGGACGGCGAAGATACGCGCGAATTCATCGTAATCAACGCGAGCCTCCGTGTCCGCGTCGAAATGCTGCTCCAGGGCCAATTTCATGGCCGGGCTCAATGTTCCTTCCGCGTAGTCTGAATATAGTTCGCGCGCTCGTTCGAGCTTCATGGCAGTGTTTCCGGTTTTTTGGATAGTATTCAGGCGCAAACTCGCCTGCAATAATGGCGTCAGTACATCAAGAAAAGTGGGCGGATCCGCGCCATTGCAGTCCGCTTGGGTGTATGACGCCGTCAGGCGTTAAAAAGTTCCCGCAGCGGAGTCAATTTTTCCTTCAGCGCCAATCGCGCCCGATTCAAGCGGCTCTTCACCGTTCCAATCGGCAGGTCCATGATCTCCGCGATCTCTTCGTAAGACTTTTGCTGCGAATGGTACAGCACCACCATCGTTCGCTGATACTCAGGCAGCGACGAAACGGCGTCCTGTAAAATCTTCCCGCGCTCGGCTTCCTCGGTCAAAGCCTCGGGCGACGGACCAGGATCTTCGATCTGGCGTGCGACAGCCGACTCGCCCAGCTCCATCTGCTCGTCGAGCGATGTCTGCGGGTGCGCCTTGGCCTTTTTGCGCTCGTCCAAAAAGACATTGGTGGTAATACGAAACAGCCAGGTTGTAAACGAAGCATCGCCCCGGAAGCTTCCGATCGCGTTAAAAACGCGTACGAACGCATCCTGAGCCACATCATTGGCGTCGTCGTAACTGCCTGTCAATCGATACGCGAAGTTATAGACCGGCTTCTCGTACCGCTTCACCAGTTCGTTGAACGCCGCCAAGTCCCCTTGCTTGCAGCGCTCGATAATCGATTTTTCTTCCGGCGACACGTACAGCTTACCTCTCGCCTGCGGCGCATTCGCCAGTTTTTTCTGCAGTACAAATGACACGGCATTGCTCGCTCTCGAAGAACATTATTTACGTTCTTACCCAGCGAGCCTTAGTAATAATCAGGGGCGTAATTCACCGAAGTATAGCCAATCCTACTCAAGACTGTCAAGATGGAGCAGAATATGCTCCATCTCCCGTCTCCCGATGGAGGTTCGAGAATACGACGGAGCTGTCACAGCAGCCCACACCCCAGTGCTCAGACGAAAACTCAGGATTAACGACGTTTATGTCTAAAAGTCTCTTCCCGTCAAACTTGGCTGTCAGATGATGCCCTCGAACATGCAGTTCAATACGATGCCGCCGGCTTTGAAAAACTTTGGGATCCATTCCCACTCTCCCCCAGTTGTGATATTCTCCATTATATGTCAACAACCCGGAATACTTTGGCCCAAAGTAGATGGCGTGGTAGTAGTTGTTCGCAGCATTGCTCAAAACGATGTCCACTTCCCGGGTTCCCACCGGGGAGATGTCAATGTCACAGCAGATTTTAAAATCATGAACGCTGTTCTTTGTTTTATGGAATGCGATTATCGTCTGATTTTGGTAAGATTCGGTTAAAAGACTGCCATTTGCCAGCGTGTGGACATTTCCATTACGAGCAAACCAGGGAAACACCTGTGTATTTTTGACGTAAGAGAGATAATCCCTCATGAGTCCCTTCGAAGCAGAACCTCCGAAGATCTGCGAAAACCGTGCATTCACTCTCGTGTCGGTTCCTTTGGAAGCAGGATACGAATTTACCTCATTGAGAAACTGACGAAAACGCTCACGCTGCTTTGAATTTGAGGGAGACGGATCATCCAGCATGCGAACAAGGATATACGCCTCACCGTAAAGTTGTCCTCGATAATCATGCGTATGCCTGGTAAAACTAGCCGACGTCAGCTTGCTGAGCGGCAGCAAACGACGTCGCTGAATTGTGTCCTGAACGTTCTCAAAATATGCGCTATACCAGCTTGAAAGCTCCGCTTGAGGCGCGCCATCGTTACTCATCGCCGCCTCAGCCCAGACGTCCGCAACGCCCTCATTCAGCCAGTCAGGAAGGTAATCGTATGAGGGAAATTTCCGCTGATGGATAGCGTGGCATAACTCATGCGCAAGCGTGGCCTGAGTATTGAAAATGTCTTGAGCCGGCATTCCGCGAGGACCAGGACGTACATAGATATGCGAGATACTGCCATTGCAGAAAGCCAAATTGGCTTTGGTGCGCCCACTGTTGAATGCCGCATCCGCCTGCTCGTAATCTTTGGTTTTGTCGTAAAGATAAACGTCAAAACGCTGATCGGTCAAAGAGACGCCAAGATTACCTGCGTACCGTTCGAGAGCATGGTCAGCTGTTTTGAGCAGACGATCAATATGACTTCGCTCTCCCATCGGCGCGAAGATACGAACATGTTTGCCTTCCGCGACGACGCCGCTATACGATGGCGGTGAACGCCGACTATGTGTGAACCATACTAGGGCGCAAACGATTAAGAAGAAGCCAGTTGCAAAGGCCAGGAGGCGGTTTTTCGTTCTACGGATAGCGTCCATGCTCAATCATAACACAAAACGAACACCATTAAGAGAGCAGCTTTAGCAGAGGTCAATGTCCCATTGCCATCGGCGTAAACGAGGCGATAATCACGATGGCGCTCAGTACGATCACAGGGATCGCCGGCATTGCCTTCTTTGTTTTGGCGTATCGCGAGATGAAGATTGTGGCGACCACCATGGCAAGAAACGCCTCGGCGAACACGATCTTTGCGAGATTATCATACTCACCGCCAACACGCAAGGCGTGACCGGAAAGTGACGTTGCGATGTGGTGTATTTCTTTGTCATAAACGCCGGCGCCGATCAGTGCGAGAGCGCCGGTCGCGATGCCGGCTATCAGCGACGCCTGCGACTTCGCCTTGGCGTACCCCATGATTCCGCCCACAATCAGTAAAACGCCATAGATCACGTACAGAGTGATCATCATAATCCAATTATCCCTTCGTCCCAAACTTCGTATTCTATTATGCCCATACTTGCGAATTATTGGACGCTTCCCCGCACGACGGTCAGCGAGTACGGCGGCAAATTTGCGATGGCGTCAGGGGAGATCGACGTGCGCTTTGGGGGCAGATTGGGCGACGCGTAGCCGCGCGCGCCTCGCGCATGCCAGCGATACTGCGCCGGGCCATACTGGATGAAATCGACCGATCTGGCAAAATGGATCGGCAGTGGGAGCTTGACACGAACGCCGTAGGAGCGCTTTGGATCTTTATTCAGAAGCAATATGCTCCAGCGTCCATCCGAACGGCGCGCGGCGTACGCGGTTACAAAGGACGGCGTGCGCTTACCCTGGACCTTACAGACGGCGGAATAAAGCGCCAGTGGCTTTGCGCCGGGCTGCGCCCATTCCTGAGTGATCATGCGCGCTCCGTAGTAGGCAGCGAACGGGCTTTGGATATGCCGGTCGTCGTCTGATTGGAAGAGCGAGAGATTGCCCCAGGTTTCGCACTCGTCCAGCTCCTTGATCAGCGTGTTCGGCTCACAGCCGTAAAAATAAGCGCCGGAACCGCCGTGCGTCAGAAAGTATGCGACGAGATCGGCGTTCAGTAATGCGCCCGGCAAATCGACCTCGGGCTGACCGGCGTAGGCCGAGTATCCATACTCGGTAATCAGCCAGGGAATGTTTTTGGGAACGCCGTCTTGGCGCCAGCGCGCCATGGCGTCTCGGATCAGACCGGGCAGCGACGCGAGCTGTGGCTCGGATGGTCCGCAGAGATGATCGAACGGATAGCATTCGAAGCTAAAAAATCCCAGATCCCGCATATGGCCGTGGACGCGCAGATATCTCAAAAAACGACGGGTCCACGACGTATCGCCGCCAGCGCCGGCAGGCCAGGCGCGGACTTCATCGGAAACGGTTTGGTAGCAGGGGCCGCCCAGGACCAGCGATGGGTCTTCCCGGTGCAGCGCCGACGCCCACTGAACATACAGCGCGCCATAGTCCTCCGGCGTCATATATTGGCCGTCCGGCTCCTCACCCATTTCCACCCGCGAGATTTTATATCCCCTGGCGCGCAGCCAGCGGATCTCAGCGACGGAGTTTTCCGGGGTGTCGTAGGCAAGGCCGACCGGGATCATCACCGGCAGGCCGCGCGTGACGCCGCTCTGGAAGACGGTATCGAATCCGGGCTGCTCTACGTTCTCATCACGGTCGCCGCTCCGATGCCAAGGGTCGGTCGACGATGCATAGATCGTCGTCTGCCGCGCGCTGTCTTGCGCGCGCCGCACCCAGTCCCGCAGCATTCCATTGGACTGCGATTGGCCAATCGACAGCTCGCGCACGGCAAAGCCTAAATGGTCGCGCGGGTCACCGCCACTTGGTCCGCCGGCGCCCTCTTCCATGCGAATCCGGATAAAGCGGGCCGAGATCGGATGATCGCACAACTGGATGCGGACTGCCCCGCCCGAGCCGGCGTTGATGCTCCCCTGCGGAAAGGGGCGCCATGCTCCGCTTTCGCTGTAGGTATCCTCGATCCCCGAGGCGTCGGGGTTGTCCCGATCGGTCCAGTATTCAATCTGATACCGGCGGGCATAAGGCGCTCCCCAGAGAACACGAATGGCGTCGACGGGACGCGCGCGATCCAGGATTGCGACCAGCCACTGCGGATGGTCTTCCGCCGCATACGGGCGAGCGAGGTAGGGATTGCTCTTCCAAAATGTCTTGGGATCGCCATCATCGATACGCGAATAGCTGTCCTTGTTCGCCTGATCGTATGTGCTCCCCCGGCGCGGCAGTCGATATCCATTGCAGGTCGCGATCGGCGCGGCCGCGCCGGCGTCCGACGTCCAGTATCCGGAATTCACGCCGCTCCATGTTCCATGCGGGTTCCAATGCCAGGCTTCCACGCCCAGTTCCGTGCGCAGGCGATACGAGATTTCACCAAATCCCGCCGTCATGATCGCCTTCACGTTCGCGGGGGTATAGATCTTAGCGACATCGCCTTTTTCATATCCATCCAGGGCCGCGCCGAACGCCGCAGTTGGAATGACGATATGGGAGGGCTTCGCCGCGACCGTCACCGTGACAACTTGCGAGACGCTCGCCGCAGGGCGCGCAGGAAGAAGGGCGCACAAGAGCGAAACAGAAATAGAAAACGCACAAATGGTTCGAGATATTTTCATAGGGCTTTTGTCCAAGTCATTGTACCTGGACCTGGAACGATCGCTATGGCGACGCCATTGAACGTATCGACGCCCACGCGTCCATCAGAACCAAGGAAGATCAACAATGAGCACAGAAGGCGCCGCCATGCGCGCATTACGCTTTGAGATGTTCGGAGATCCCTCTGTCCTCCAAATCGCAGACATCCCCGCGCCAAAGGCGGGACGGGACGAAGTCGTTGTGGAGGTGCATGCTTCGGCGGTCAACCCCAGCGATGTGAAGAACGTTTTGGGAAAAATGCCGCACACCACCATGCCGCGCACGCCCGGGCGAGACTTTTCCGGCGTCGTCATCGAAGGACCCGCGCCATTGATTGGGACACAAGTGTGGGGCACCGGCGGCGAACTCGGCTTTACGCAGGATGGCTCGCACGCCGAATGCCTCATGCTGCCGCGCGGCGGCGTACGCGCAAAACCTGGCGCCCTGTCGATGGATGAGGCCGCCTGCATCGGCGTGGGCTATGTCACCGCCTGGGCGGCGCTGGTGAACGGAGCCAGGTTCATCAACGGCGAGACGGTGCTCGTGGTCGGCGCGACCGGCGCCGTGGGAAACGCCGCCGTGCAGATCGCCCGGTGGCGCGGAGCGCGCGTAATCGCCGCCGTGCGCGATGCGAGCCGGGAAGCCGAAGCACGCGATCTGCGAGCGCACGAAGTCGTCTTTACGGAAGATCCCCAGGCGTTCGCGCGGCAGGTTCAAGAGCTCACCCAGGGGCAAGGCGTGCGGGTCGCCCTGGACACCGTCGGGGGCGCTCAGCTGGACGCCACGCTTGCCGCAATGGCGCCCAGGGGCCGAGTCGCCGTCATCGCCACGCCCGACCGGCATGTCCCGATCGACCTGCTCAACTTCTATCGCCGTGAGCTGCGCCTGGTCGGCGTCAATACACTCAACCTGACGGCGTCCGACTGCGCGCACATCCTGGACGATCTTGCCCCCGGCTTTGAAATCGGCGCACTCCACGCGCCCCGAATCGGCTCGACATTTTCTCTCGACGACGCAGCGGCCGCCTACACTCAGGTAACGCAGGGGGCCGCGGGTAAGGTGCTGATGAAGATTAAAGGCTAACACGCCAAGAAATAACGGCTCGAATACAGCATGGCCGCCGCAGGAAACTCCTGCGGCGGCCATGTTTACTCCGGTTCGTCTCAATGATTAATGCAGAGGATTGCTGAGCCAGCGCTGGGCGATAGCGCGGTGGGTGGAAGTTAACGGCAGCGCCCCGGAGCGCACGGCAAATTCATAAGCGACGCGCGCGGAGGTCGTATCGCCGTCGATCAGCTCCGCGCCCGCCAGCTGATACCAGTCTTCCCCGGTCTCAAATCCGCTTTGGGTGACCTGACGCCAAACGGCGCGCGCCAGCTCAACATCACCCGTCAGCGTATAAATATAGCCAAGCGCCCGGGTGTTCACGATGTCGTCGGGCGCAAACTCTTGCTGCCGTTCTAGACGTTCACGCAGATTTTCCAATTGACCGGCGTCGCGAACGGCCGCAAGCGTCTCGTTCACCTGCTTCACCGACGCCTCATCGGAGTAGGTCGGCGCGGCGATGGAAACGAACACAGCATCCCGCCAGGTATCCAGCGCGCTGCTGAACTGGCCGCGGCTCTGCTGACCATAAGCCTCAGCGCGCAGCACATCCACGCTTTGAGCGGCGGTCAGCGACCTCGGCCGAACCGCAGACACGATATCCGAAGGACGGTGGGCGGCTTTTGCTCCCGCCGGCAATGTGGCAAAGAAGCGACTTGCGCCCAGCATTCCCAGCACATTCGACGAAGCGCTCGCCACTTGATATGAGCCCGGCAAACGCGCCGTGTCCATATCAGAAACGGGCCGATGCGCCATGGCGTCGAGAGCACTGGTTCCGGACGGCGATAACGAATCCGAATGGTCAGCCATCCTGGATGCGTTCATGCTCACACTGTCAGCGGCGTCGGACACAGACGCGTTCCCATGGACGGATTGTCCCAAAGCCGGCGCGACTTTCGCGGCAAAGACCACACTCGGCGCGGCGGCGGGCAATGCAGGCGAAGAAATCGACGAAGTCGTCTTCGCCATTACGAACGAAGCGCCGCTATGCGGCATCTTTACCAGACCGGCCGCGGCGTACTGTACGCCGCCCCCCTCTCCCGAGGCTATCGAGTTCCTGGCTAACCACATTGCCGGATGCGCCGGTATGGCTATCTTGACTACCCGATCTGGGTTTGCGAATGCGTTGACTGTTGGGGCGGCGGGAGCAGCCGTCACGGGCTGTGTAGAACGCGCTCGCAATTGAAATCCACGATCGCTGATCGGAGCAGCCGCCATCATCTCTGCGTGATCGCCAGAGTAATTCTGGACAGGAGGCAGATAATTCAGCGGTTCCGTGCGCATGTTCGCGGCGACCATAAACCCCACGGCGACCGACACCGCGCCGCCCCACGCCAAACGAGACGACACCAGCGGCGCCGGCCCGCGCTTTTGCAGCCGGCTCTGGACTCGGGGCCAAACAGGACGCATGTCGGTGGGCGGAGGCTCCGAGGAAGCGGAGCGGCGCAGATGGGATGTCACTCGGCGCAGCGTATCCATTTCCGCCGCAAGCTTGGGATCGGCGGCCATGCGCTTTTCCAGCAAATGGCGGCGGCCGGCGTCGAGCGTTCCCTCGATATAGGGAATCAACCAGGCGTAGTAGCGTGATTTCAGCATGACAATAAAATAGCACTCTCTTGCGCGAGATATTCGGACGCCTCAGTGATCAGGCTTGCTGCAGCCACTCCAGATTGCCGCGAAGTTTGCGGCATGCGTAGTGGAGGCGAGACCACACGGTCCCAATCGAGCACCCGATCATTTGGGCGACTTCCTCGCAGGAATAATCTTCGAAATAATGAAGCAATACGACGGTGCGCTGCTTTTCAGGCAGCGCATCAATGGAAGCGCGCAGCGCGCGATCGCGCGCCGCACTTTCGGCGTGATCCGCCGGGCTGGGGCTTGGATCGGTCATCATGGATACCCGTAAGTTCTCAGGAAGTTCTTCGTCGGCGACCGTCATGCGCAGCCGTTTGCGACGGTGCCACTGTTTGATCGCCATATTCGTCGCAATTCGATAGAGCCAGGTAGAGAACTTCGAATCGCCGCGGAAGCGAGGCAAGGCCCGCCACGCCTGCACGAATACATCCTGCACGGTGTCATCCACGTCGTCCGCCGAGACGCCCGCGCCAAGGATGCGCGAGACCAGGGCGTAGATACGCTTTTCATGCCGGCTGACAAGCTCTCCGAAGGCGGACATGTCTCCGTCGCGACATCGCATCGCCAAAGCGGCGTCGATGTCCTCGGGACCCGCCGACCGCCGCGCCACATAGGGCGCTATTGTCGGTTCCATCAGCTCTTCACCATTTGGCCCTATCATAATCACCGGCATACCACATGTCCTGCGAACGAGTTCTCTGCTTCTTATGACCTAGACTGTGGACGCCGCCTTCAACTCCCAGCTAAGATTTTTTGCTCCACGATTTCGCGAAGGTCCTCATGGATCAGATTCTGCTGCTTGATCTGGGCAAGCAGTTGTCGAAAGAGATAATCTTCAGATAACCCTCTGCGCTTCTTGTCACATGCCCGCGCAAAGTCAAAGAGATGAAAGAGCAGATGCTTCCCGCTAATACAAGTGTAGGCGGTCCCAAGAGAATGCAGCCGCTCATCAATATGTGCTTCTCGTTCTACAATTTCGGCCTCAACCAGAGCGGCGTCCTTACTCAGACGGTGAGCAACCGCCTCAACCAGAACTTCTCGCGACAGAAGTTCATGCCCCTTCGAAAAGAGCAACGCATCTTGGAGGCGCAACACAAAATTTGCCGCCATCATCGTTCTCATATCCGCACAGAGTTTTAGCAAATGTTCTTCTGCTTGCTTGACACTGCTCCATGGGAACGCTTTCGAGAGATAGACGCGCAAGACATACCAAACAACAAGAGGCTCAAGCAAGTAGTTCTCAATGCAGTAACGCCGCAATACGAACAATCGCGAGCCTGACGCAGTTAGAGACGCTTCCACATCCGTATCACTTTGAAAATCCCGATCTCGTATTCCAAAAGACTCAACGTCCGGCCTTTGAGTCAGTAATTCTTGCAGCAGCGCCTCTAAACGCTCATCGCCGCCTGTTGGGAAGAAGGCGATTTTTGAAAGGCGGTCCAAATAGAGTTCTTCAAATACTTCAGCATCGTCAGCGCCTTCCACAAGAACCAGTTTCCGAGGCCCTAGTTCAAAGAGAAAGTTATTGAGTTCAGGCGGCAGCGGCTTGATTGGCGGTGTCATAGTATTGTGGATTTGGCAGCAGCAGGGTATTTTCAGATCCGAAAACTTTTAGGATGGCAGGTGCATGTGAAGTCACTATCAGCTGAAAGGGAATTTCCCGCTGCATCTCCTTCAATGCCTCTCCAATTTTATATTGAAATGCTGGATGAAGGCTATTTTCGATTTCGTCGATTAACACAATACTATTTGGCAACAACCGCCGACGAAGTTCAAGTAATAAAATGAGCAGGTTCTGTTCACCAGAACTCAATCCATCTAATTTGTGCGTTTGTCCATTTCGCGCCGTAACAGTGGCGCTCAAAGTCTTACGATGTATTCCAAACTTCTTATCATCGAAATGCTTACTCAGAAATGTGATGACACGATGATATTCCTCCACGTCTGAGTATTCAAGCCAAACAAGGTAGCCGTTAAGCGATTCATTGAACGTATTGACGGTCTCAAATCGATAAGCCCATTGATAAAGCGTGTCCTCAGTGCTCAGACTTGTTCCTTGTGTCGGCTTGATAACTCGACTATGCGGGAAGAAAAGTATAGAGGGGGCTGGCGACATATTGAGCGCAGTCATAGACAGATCACCGCAAAACGATAATTTCGCTCCGCTCTGAGTTCCAAGTTGATATTGGATATTGCTAAAGAAATTCCAATTCAAATGCAACAATTCCGCCATATTTGGCGAACCATGCGGCGTGTCACTGAGCCACAGACCTTCTATTCGCCTCGCGCCAACATACTCGCCAGTTATTTCCACATCGTCAGGCGCTTCTCCATAATAAATGGTAAATGGGACCTCATCTATCGTAAGAGCAATATGAGCATATTGATTTGACGTGTCACGAATGAGAGAAAGTATCGTGGCCTTCGTGAATGACAATGTCGGATCAAGCAACTCCAGAAGCCCGAAAATCAACTCCAGCACCGTCGTCTTGCCGTTGCCGTTGGCGCCGCCGATGAGCGTGTTTTGGCGTGGCTGGCCGCTCGGATCGGTGAAATCCAGGGTGACGTCTTTGAGCGGGCCGATGTTGACGGCGCGCAGGGATTTGATTTGTATCTTCATGGCGCGGTTATCTCAGGGTGCATATCACTATCATATCGTGAAATGTGAGCGATTTGTATAAGGAATTTACGGTTTTTCTTTCAAAAATGTCTCGGCTTCGGCCTTGACGTTCCCTGTGCCCTGGTCGGCGACGGTTTTCCATTCGGCGCGGCCTTGTTTTTTCTGGCCGAGTAAGTACAGCGCCTGGCCTAAATTCAGTCGGGCGCGCAGGAGGTCGGGGTCGAGACGGAGGGCGGTGCGCAGTTCGGGGACGGCTTCCTGGACGCGCCAGACGCAGAGCAGGGTGCTCCCGAGGTGGTAATGGCCGGCGGCGTAGTCGGGCGCGGCTTTGACGGTCTGCTTGTGGATGGCGATGGCTTCGTGGTACTCGCCCTGCAGCGCCAGCACATTACCGATGGTATCCTGGATGACGATGTTGCCCGGCTTGAGTTTCAGAGCGGCGCGGTATTCAGCGGCGGCGTCGGTGTAATACTCCTCAGCGCTGTAGACATTGCCGAGATCGAAGTGCGCGTCGGCGTTTTTGGGGTCTATCTTGACGGCTTCGCGCAGCTGAATGGTCGCGCCGTCGTAATCGCCCTGGCGGCCGAGTGCGCGGCCGAGACTGTCGCGGACGGCGGCGTCCTTGGGAAGAGCGTGCGCGGCGATCTTGAGCTCAGAGATCGCGTCCGGCAAACGGCCCGCGTCCAGAAGAATATTCCCAAGGCTCCGGTGGTATTCGCCGTTATTAGGGTCCATCCGAACCGCCGCGCGCATCTCCGTTTCCGCCTGCTCAGGACTGCCGGAAGAGGCGAGCGCCTGGCCTAATTTTGCGTGCGCTTCAGGCAGGTCCGGCGCGAGACGCACCGCGTCCTGGAACGCCGAGAGCGCCTGAGCGGAAAGCCCCTGTTTCAGGAGCGACGCGCCGGCTTCCAGCTTCGCCTGAGCCTCCGGATTGACCGGATCAGCCGGCTCCCCGGCGAACGCGGGACGAAGCGAGATGGGCGCGAGCGCCAAACAAAGTACGAGCAAATAATAACGGGCGGTCATAAAACTCTCCAGCAATCCAGCATTGCAGCGCGCGAAGCGCATGTGTTATGATACCTTGCGCGAAGAAGAAGCGCGTTTGTCCGTCTCTTCCGAGGCAGCCGTCCGCTTCATGAAGGTTTACAAGAACGCTTGGATCAGAGTTGACGGCAGTCATTCCTATAAGCTTGTCTGACGCGCTCAATTTCGTTGAGGATAACCCATGCATAAATATCCCTTCCTGTACTGCTTGACGCTCGCCGCCTGCCTAAGCGCTCCCTGTCTGGCGGCGCCGGACGACACTCCGGTCACCAAACTTCCCGTTCGGGAGATCACCGTGTTCAAAGATGGACACACGTTTTTGATGCGCGAAGGAACTGTTCCCACGGACAGCGCAGGCAATGTCACTCTGGATGAACTACCCAATCCCGTCCTCGGGACATTCTGGCCTTATTCCAAAGACACGCATGCGAAACTGACGGCCGTGATCGCCGGCAATCAAGCCGTTAAGACGGCGCGCACCGCGACGT
>NZ_JBDSQY010000004.1:0-18082 GCF_039929585.1 Capsulimonas sp. | reverse complement strand
GGCCTGTCGGGGCGTGTCGTGTCCTGCGGGACACGCTTTTGGGAAAGCGCCTACGACGCCGCTTATGAGGCGATGCCGCGTGTGTGGGATGTGGACGCGCTGGATCAGCCCACGGGCATCCTGACCGTATCCGATGTCGGCTCCTGGGCCGCGCTGAAATGGCTCGCCGAGCGCAATATCCGGGTTCCCGAGGATGTCAGCGTGATGGGATACAATGATGAACGGCCCAGCCGATTTACCATGCCCGCGCTGACTACAATGCGGTTCAATGCCGTAGAAATGGTGAAATCCGCTCTCCAATGTTTGAATCTGCCGAAGACGGAGCTAGCGGAGATCTGGGTGCATCCGCATATCGTGGTGCGTGAAAGCACCGCGCCGCCGCCGACCAGCCGCTCCAAAACACCGCGCATAGGAAAACGATCTAAGACGATACTGACCGCCGCAGAATAAAAAGGAATAAATCATGAAATCTACAGCACTTCATTCCCGAAAATGCTCTCCTCATCAAGGCTTTACTCTTATTGAATTATTAGTTGTGATCGCAATAATCGCGATTCTTGCCGCGATCTTGTTCCCGGTTTTCGCCAAAGCGCGCGAAAAAGCGCGTCAAACTGCGTGTCTCAGCAACATGAAGCAGCTCGGTCTTGGGTTTGCGCAGTACACGCAGGATTACGACGAGATATTCCCCTGCGGCATGTACCAGGCGGCCGGGGCCGGCAACAATGGCGGTCAGGGCTGGGCAGGGCAGATCTATCCGTACGTCAAGTCGAAGCAGGTCTTCACGTGTCCGGATGATTCTACGCCCGTGGACCGTAATTTGCAGCAAACGGCGATGTCCTACGCGATGAATCAGCTTCTGGACTCGACGTATGGCAATACTCCAAGCACCACGTCTTTGGCGAAGCTGAACGCCCCCGCGAATATCGTCTGCCTCTTCGAAGTCAACAACGCGAAGATCAATTACTTCCAGGTGGATAATATCCCCGATATGCAGAGCCCAACCCAGATCGGATATAACGGCTATTATGCGGGCGGAAACTCAGACGGCACGAAGGTCTATTACGCCACCGGCAATATGGGAGCGCCTTTCACCAATTCTGACTTCACAAAAAAGCCATACCATACCGATGGCGCGAACTGGATGGCGGCCGATTCCCATGTCAAATGGCTGCGGGGCGAGCGGATCAGCAATGGCGGCGACGCCACCGATTCCAACACACCCGCCAATCCCTTCGCCGGACCGACGGCGGCCGGCACCGACAACATGAGCTACACGCCGGCCGGCGGCGCGACCATTCGTTACACGATGACGTTTAGCACACAGTAATGCGAAAGCCGGCGCGGGAGGCATCGCGATTGACGCTATCCATGTTTCTCTCGCCGGCAAAAGGAATTCAAGCCATTGTTCAAAGCCGCGATCGCCGCGATCGTATCGGTGGCGGCGCTCTGCGCCGCGCCTGCGTTCGCCCAAAGCTACAGTCAAAATTTTGAGAAGGCCGACTCCTCCTATTTTCTCCCGGTCAATCAGCAGAACGCTGTCGGCGCCGCCATCCAAATCGACTCTTCGCGTGTCCATGGGGGCGAGAAGTCGGCGGAATTGACATTTCAAAGCACAGGGCCGGGATACATCAACGTCACTACTAGCCAGGGAGGCATTGTTGCGAACGGACCCGGCGCGGCGCATTTCTCACTGTGGGTTTTCGGAGCCGGAGCCGAAAAACTACTCAACGCCGGATTGCTGCTGATCGACGCGGGGAACGAAACGTTTCTGTATACGCTCGGCGACGCGTCGGTCAAGCCGCTCGCGAACGGCGATTGGCGGCAAATTCAGCAAGATATCGACATCGGGAAACCCACGGCGCATTGGGGAGATAAGAATACCGGAGTCATTCAGTATCCATTGAGATTTTTAGGACTTGGCTTCTCCCACGCCAACACGGCTGGCGGAAAGGGCCAGGTTTTTCTCGATGATCTTGAGATTACAGGGCCTGACGGAGCGGTAACAGCCGCCGAGCCGCCGCTCTCGAAAGCATTGTCATCCGAAGCGCGGATCTCACTGCAGCCGTCCGCGCCGTCTTCGAAGCTGCCCGCCTATTTCTATCCGGCCGGCGCGCTCGTGAAGCTGAACCTCCAGATTACCGATCTGTCCCCAGGCGCCGTTCCGGCGATGCTGGATTGGCGGGCGCGAGGCGTGAATTCCGAGATTCTGGCGAAAGGACGCGTTGCCTGGGGCGCTCAGAACGCCCCTGTGATCCAGTTCCGCGCGGCCCGGCCGGGGATTATCTACATTGAGGCGAAGGCGCTGGACGCCGCAGACCGCGTCATCGCGCGCGGCGAAACGCGGTGCGCCGCACTCAGCCCCAAACACGCGCCTGCGATAGCACGCGGCGCGGGGACAATGCATTACGGCGTCAATGCACATCTTGGCGGTCTCGATTCCGAGGATGCAGAGCGGAATGTGGCGCTGATCGCCGCGCTGGGATTCCAATATTGCCGCATGGATGTCAACTGGGACGCTGTTCAGCCTCGCCAGGATGTCTGGGACTGGAGCGCCTACGATCGACTTTATCCGTTGCTCGCCAAGTACGGGATTACTCCCTCCAGCCTGCTTGCGTACACGGCGCACTGGGCCACGACCGGCGATCCCAACGCGGCCAAGTGGCAGGATTGGGCGTTCGCGCCGCCGCGCGCGGCCGATTACGCCGCGTTTGCCAGGCAGACGGCGACGCGTTACGGCAAATACAGTCGTTACTGGGAGATTTGGAACGAGCCGGATAACGATTTTTGGCGCGGGGACGCCTCCACGTACGCCTCGTTATTCGCCGCCGCTTCCGTCGCGATCAAAAATGCCCAGCCGAATGCGCAGGTCATGAACGGCGGCTTCTCGGAAGTTCCGTTTCGGGCGCAGTTTATCCCGGACTTTACGCACTTGGAGCAAGTAAAGCCCGATATCTTCGCTTATCACTCCCATGGCCCCATCGATAACCTCCGCCGCGCCAATATCAATATCGATAAAGCGATGAAACAGTCTTCGTGGACCATGCCACGGTGGCTCAATGAATCGGGGTACTCATCATCCGGCTCGAATACTGAGTACGAGCAAGCCGTGACGCTCGCGCAAAAAATGAGTTACGCGCCCGCGCTCGGCGCTTACGGATACTTCTGGTACGACCTGCGCAATGACGGGGACGATCCGCTGGATAACGAACACAACTTTGGTCTGGTCCGCCACGATCTCACCCCCAAGGCCGCCGCCGTGGCCGCTTACACTCTGACAAATGTACTGGGCGGTCTGAAGTATGTCCGCAGCATCCCTGTGCCGGACGCGCCCAACGCTTATGCGGTTTTGTATGCGAATCCTGAGAAGCAGCGCGGCGTGCTGGTGGCGTGGAACGAAGCCGAAGGCGCCGCTCCGGTGACCTGCGCGCTTCCCGGCGCGGCGCGGCGGACCGACATCATGGGCGTCTCGCGTTCGATCGCGGCGAACAACGGCTTGGCGGCGCTGACCCTTTCCGCAGAACCTATTTATATTGAATTCTCGGGTTCCGCCGATCGGTTTCGACTAAAGCCGGGCGTGTTATCCTTTGCCAATCGATTGTCGCCAATTCCCGGCGAACCCGCCTCGTTCCAGGTGAAATTACGTAACCCACTCGGCGCGCCACTGCGCGGCACCGTCCGTTTCACCGCTCCCGCGCACTGGTCCGCGACGCCGAAGACAATTCGCGTCGATATCCCTGCAGGCGCGGAGCGTTCCTTTATCACGCAGGTTCGGTTTGACCGGGAATACAGTCTGACTGCGAGCATGTCGGTGGTTCTTCAGTCTGCGTCCCTGCCGGGAAACGTAACGGGCCGCGTCATCCTGCGCCCCGCCACTCTGGTGCGCCGCGTCGCCGACAGCGCCACGCCAGCGGGCGCTCCGACCGTGACCTTGTCCAAGGACAATTTGGTCAGTCTGTTCGAAGCGACACCGATGCAGGAATTGCACTTCCGTGGCGACACGGATCTTAGCGCCGCTGTGACAATGACGCGAACGCCGCAGGGACTGCATTTGTTTGTGCGTGTTCGTGATGATATCTTCTCACAGAACGCGCCGGCGGGTATGGAGTGGCAGGGGGATTCTCTTCAGTACTCTATTGCATTGCCGACCGGAGAGCATTATGAGTGGATGACGGCATTGCGTCAGAGCGGCCCGGTCGTCTCGATGACGCTGGGGCCGGCGGGCGTCGCGACGGGCAATCTCAGCACACCTGTGAAGATTAAGCGAGATGAAGCGCGTCACGAAACGGTGTACGATCTCCTCATTCCCGGCGCGCTTCCCGGCGGACGCACTCTGCCCGACGGGTTCACCTTCGATCTTCTGGTGAACGACAACGATGGGGGCGGGCGCAAAGGCTGGGTAGAGTGGACGCCCGGTATTGGTCTTGCAAAAGAGCCGAACAAGTTCCAGTCAATCGTGATTCGGTAACGTACGACGCTATGACTTGGCGTCGCCGCCGCTCAGCGCGCAGCGCATCCAAAAGACGTTATAGGGCGTCCACTGCGAGAGCGTAAAGTAGAGATTTGGGCCGCTGTTGTGCAGAGGATCGATGTAGCCTCCATAAAGCGCTGGAAAATCTTGAGCGCTGGCGAGGATTTTCCCTTCTGTCCACGGCCCGACCAGCGCCGGCGCGTCGCGCAGGACGAGCGCATGGCGGTCTTCGTCCAAAGTGACCATCAGCCAGCGATGAAAGTAAGAGTTATACGCGACTGACAACTCGGCGATCGGTCCACGAACGACTTGGCGCGCCGTCGCCTCACCGCCGGTCCGCCAGGTGGAGCCATCCCAGTATTGATAGGCTTTGCCGTCCAGGATTGCGCTGCTGGGAACACGGGCGAGGCAGGCGTCGCCGTGGCGGCCATTTGGCGTGCCGAATAGATAGACATAGTCGCCGAGTTTGGCGAATGCCCCCTGCTGGAATTTACTGTCCCCTGCTGGCGTGTTCGGCCAGAGCGGCGTCGTGGGCCGTGTCCAGCTTGCGCCGCCATCGTCTGAATACGCGATGCCTCCCTCATTGGTGTCCCAGTAGCCAGGGGCGCCCCAATGACGCACGGACATATAGTGGAGAAATTGCCGGGTTCCGACGGACACGCCAGCCGTTGGAATAACCGTCCATTCCTTTGCGTCCCGGCGTGCTCGCAGGAGTTCTTTGGCGTGACCGGGGGTATCCTGGACCATGCGCGTGAAGACTAGCCCGGCCTCTGGATCGGCGTCGCGGGACAGCGCCAGCAGATTGCTTCGCCAGTCGGCGGAATCCGGCCCAGCGCCATCCCCATCCCAGCCCTTGCCGTAGGTATCGCCGAACGCGATGCGAACTTCGCCGTCTCCTTCATCCCAGAGAACCCCAAGATCGGTTCCAAAAAGCAAGTCGTTTTGATCGGTGTGATTGGGATTCGGCAGCATTTCGCCCGGCGGCGTCGCGCCCGTCACGCGGGCGATTTTTGTCACGTCTCCGGGCGTCACGGAATGCGCGGCGCACTCCGTTATCGCGATGCACGCGAGACAAAGTAAGGCTGAAATTGGCGCATGAGATGTGGAGAGAAACAAATTTTTGTATCCTAAGGGCGCGTCTGTGAGGGCTCAAAATTTCTGATCTACTCGGTAAAAGCAATAGTACTGTCAAAACCATGATTCGTGCAAGACACGAACGCATGTTTATTCTCGTCACGAAACGGACACCCTTCATACGGAACGCTTTCATCATGCCGGCGCTTCACGCCGCGCTTCCATCAAAGGGAAACTTAGCATCTCATGGACAAGAACAAAATTAATTCCGCGAACGATAAAGATCAGGATCTCGCATCCGTCACGACGACGGACATGGAGCCGATGACGACGAACCAAGGGCAGCCGGTCACGGATGACCAGAACTCCCTGAAGGCGGGGCATCGCGGCCCGACCCTTTTAGAAGACTTTATCCTCCGCGAAAAGATCCAGCACTTCGACCACGAGCGCATTCCAGAGCGTGTTGTGCATGCGCGCGGCGCGGCGGCGCACGGGTTCTTCCAGGTCTACGAATCGCTGTCCGATCTGACCACGGCGAAGGTTCTGACCGACCCTTCGCTGAAGACGCCTGTGTTTGTGCGCTTCTCGACTGTCGCTGGCTCGCGCGGCTCGGCGGACACCGCGCGTGATGTTCGCGGCTTCGCCGTCAAGATGTACACGCCAGAGGGCAACTGGGACCTGGTGGGCAACAATATCCCCGTGTTCTTTATTCAGGACGCCATCAAATTCCCCGATCTCATTCACGCCGCCAAGCCCGAACCCAACAATGAGATTCCGCAGGCCGCGACGGCGCACGATACGTTCTGGGACTTTATCTCGCTGACCCCCGAATCCATGCATATGGTGATGTGGATCATGAGCGACCGAACCCTGCCGCGCAGCTTTGGACAAATGGACGGCTTTGGGGTTCATACGTTTCGCTTGGTCAATGCCGAGGGCAAGTCGACTTTCGTCAAGTTCCATTGGAAGCCCGTACTCGGCGCGCATTCGCTGGTATGGGACGAGTCGCAGAAGATCGCCGGCAAAGACCCGGATTTCCATCGCCGCGACATGTTTGATTCCATCGAGATGGGCAACTTCTTCGAATGGGAGCTGGGCCTGCAAACGCTGGCCGAGGAGGACGAGCACAAGTTCGACTTCGATATTCTGGATGCGACCAAAATTTGGCCCGAAGATCTGATCCCCGTCAAGCGGGTCGGCAAGATGACGTTAAACCGCAATCCGGATAACTATTTCGCCGAGACTGAACAAGTGGCGTTCATGACGACGAACATCGTGCCGGGGATCGACTTCACCGACGATCCCTTACTGCAGGGGCGCAACTTTTCCTATCTGGACACGCAGCTCAGCCGCCTCGGCACGCCGAACTTCGCGGAGCTTCCAATCAACCGGCCGGTCTGCCCGGTGTCCAACAACCAGCGCGACGCCCATATGCGCCAAACCATCAACAAGGGCCGCGTCTCCTACGCGCCGGCCTCATTGGACGGGCACGATCCCGGCGAAGTCACGCCAGCGCGTCCCGGCTTCGTGAGCTATCCGGAGCAAGTCGAAGGCCCCAAAGTGCGTGTCCGCAGCGAGAGCTTCGGCGACCATTACGGCCAGGCGCGTTTGTTCTGGAACAGCCAGACGGCGATCGAGAAGCAGCACATCGCCAAGGCTTTGCAGTTTGAACTGAGCAAGGTGGGGACGCGCGAAGTCCGGCAGCGGATGCTAGGACATCTGGAGCAGATCAATAATGTGCTGGCCGCGCAGGTCGCGCTGGCATTGGGCGAGAAGGTCCAGACGAACCATCAAACGGCGACCCCGCCCGGAACCGCCGATTCCGCCGACCAGACCAAAGTGCTGGCGGCCGCCATGTCCGAAACCACTGCGTCGGGCGGCGCGGAGCGAACTTCGGGACTGAGCCTGGTCGAAGGCCAGCCGCAGTCGGCGAAGGGCCGCAAGGTCGCGATCCTGGCGGCGGACGGCGTCGATATCGCGCAGATCCAGGCGATTGAGAAGGCGCTTACGGCGCAGGGCGCGCTTCCCGAGATCGTCGGAACGCATCTGGGAACGCTGACCGGCGTGGGCGGCTCTGTGGAGGCGGCGAAGACCTTCGCCAACACCAGCTCGGTGCTGTACGACGCCGTGTTTGTCCCCGGGGGCGAGCAGAGCGTCGCCGTGCTCAAAGCGCAGGGAGACCCGCGTGTCTTCGTCGCCGAGGCTTACAAGCACGCAAAGCCCGTCGGCGCGCTCGCCGAAGGCGCGGATCTGCTGATGGCGGCGCTTCCCAAAGCAGCCGTTCCCGTCTCCACGGGCAAGACCGCCGAAATCCACGGCGTCGTCAGCGCATCTGACCCTGCCGACGTGGATGCGCTGGGAACGACCTTCCTCGCCGCCATCGCCGGACATCGCCACTGGGACCGGGCAGACCTAGACACTGTCGCGGCGTAAGGACATCAAACGCAATCGGCCCTGGGCGCATGCGCCCAGGGCCGATTTGCCGTTTGTGATCTCCGCCGGCCAACTTATTTACCGTTATCAGGAGCGCTTTCGTATTTTTCCAGCGCTGCGCGCACTTGTTTCCCCACCTCTTGTCCAACCAGCTCCTGAAAGTGATAGACTGAGCAAACTCCCGTCACCTTCTCGTCAATCTCTCCCGAGAGGGTTCCCATATAATGCACGCCGTTTGCGTCTCCCGACGCCACAGCGGCGTTCGGATCTCCGTCCGACAATCGGATATCATACGAACAGACACCCGTTTTATAGATCGGAACCCAATACGAGCCGCGAGTTGTCAATCTCTTTACGACGATATGCGCCGGCGGCTTCGCTCCTGGAATCCCGGCGATGGCGTCGCGGACATACTGGACCAGTCGGGGATCGCCATGCGTTTCGACGATGCTCGCCGCCGGCTGTCCCATGGCTCCGGCGGAGCGAGGCGTCGGCGCACTGGCGCTGGTCACGGACGCGACGCTCGTCGTGCTGGACGCGCTGTTGCGCGCGGAGTAGAGATTGAGGCCGATGTGTCCGGTCTCGCGCAGGTATCCAACCATGATCAAACAAGCAGCAACGGCGAGAATAATTTGGGACTTACGTCTCGGGCGGGATATCACGAGAGTATCTCCTTATCTGCAAGATCGTTCCAAATCTTTGGACACTGTGCAAAGGATTAAGTTGCTTAAGTCTTTAATTGATTTTGCAACTAATCGCTCATTTGCGGGTCATACTCAGTAGTTCAGGTTAGCGACAGGAGTGGATTTTGTGAATGGCTTTGATGAAACGTATGCGACCGTTCAATTTATCGTCATCGCGGGGATAGTTATCTTCGGCATTTTAATTGTTTGGTCCATTGTTTCAAAGGTCTCGGAAACGGTGTCGAATGACGCATCGCCTCTTGAGATTCGAGATGTGTTTGTTGTGAGTAAACGCATGGAAATGCGTGGGGAACACACACGAACATACTATCACGCCACGTTTGAAGAAGAGGACGGCAGCCGGAGTGAGTTTCAGATGACGGGACAGCAATACGGTTTGTTGGCGGAAGGTGATCGTGGACGCTTGACGTTCCAGGGAACACGTTTCGGAGGCTTTGAGCGTCAGATCGTCACCCGTTAGGTCTATCGATATCACGAATTAGCCTTAGAAAGAAGCAAAAGTCTATGTGGGTGAAGACCAAGAAACATTTACTGAATCTGGCGATGGTCGAGCGGATCTCGCTGTTCCGTACGACTGTCTCGTTTTGGGGACCAACGTCGGCGCGAACTTCGGAGCATGGGGGAGAGAACGAAGCCGAGATTGGGGTCATGGAATTTCCCACGAGTGAAGAGGCGGAACGGGAATACGAGCGGCTCACCGAAGTACTAACCCGTTTGTAGACACCCAGGATGGCAAAGATTTACGTCCATCCCTCCTGCACGAATTTGGACAGGGCTTGTTTGATTGCTTTGCTCAAGGGGCCGCAATGGCCGACGCCAGGCAGCTCGATGTAGGTGAAGTCATGGCCGGCCCCGCGCATCCGTGCGGCGAAGATGTCGGAATGGCGTGACTTCGCGACAGCGTCGTCCCGGTCGCCGTGGATCACAAGATAGGGGATGCGTGGCATCCTATCGGTTTGTCTCGCCGGTGAATTGGCGATGAGCGCTTCCTGAATGTCGCCGTAGGACTGGTAAGCCGCGTGGAAGGTGCGCGGCAGGTCCGGCCGCTCGCCGTAATGGTAAAGCAGATCGCAGACAGGGCTGAGCGCGTAGCAGCGCGCGACCCGATGGCGCGAGCTCATCGTGTAGGCAAGCGCGCCGTGTCCGCCCATGCTGCCGCCGGTGGCGACAATTGGGGTGTGTGGCGGCAGGCCATATTTGAGAAAGACGGCGTCCAGCAGCTCATCGACAAACGCCACGGTTTGTGGGTTCATCCAGGCCCATGGACTATAGTACGGGAAGAGGACGAGGCCGCCGGCGCTCGCCCACTCCCGCTCCTGATCGCCGACCCAGTCTTTGAGGCTCGCTGTGCCGCCCAGGCCGGCGAAGCTGAGAATGACGCCGCGAATGGGGCCTCGGAGCGCCTTGTGTCCGATCCAGGCGACGTTTTCAACGAGCTCTTCCTTCAACCACTTCTTCCTTTACACACCAACTCCTGATTCTTGTGGACGGTCGCAAGTGCGGACTTTAAGACTGAGCCAATACGATCCCACGGATTTCGTATTTTATCTCAGGCTCTCCCATCGTTTCGATCGATTCCAGGATAGAATGGCACATGCGAATATTGTCTGGATGCAGCTTGCCGACAAAGATGTCCCCCTCGGTATCGGCCGCGTCAACCGGATGCAGGCCGTACGCGAAGCCTTGGGTAGCATCTGGGAAATGGATCTTGATGTCGTGCGCGAAGACCTGCCCCACCTTCAGCCTCGGCTCGCCCCGCTCCTCGGCCACCAAGCCCTGAATGCGGATGCCCTGCGGCCCGTCGCCCGTGACGGCCGGCTGGATCGTCAGCTTCAGCTCCGCAGCGTCCTTCACGAACGCCTCTTTATTTCGATAACTCGCCATAACGTATTCTCATGTCCTTTGGAATGATTATCTCCGGTATTGCCGTGATGAGTCAATCCATAAAAGATGGATTGCAATCATAGAGACAGGATATTCGTGATTGAGAAACGAATATTCGTCTGGTCGCTTTCTTCTTATATTCCGTTCATTAAAGGACATACGCCAAATGACGCCCCGAACCGGACGACGAACGCAAGACCTGGAACTGCACTTCGACCCGACCCGCCCGGATCTTCGGACCCGGCGTCCGTATTACCTCATTCCGCTGCTGGAGATGGATCAGTCAGGAAGCCGACGAGCCGAGATCAAGCGCATGATCCTCGCGGAGGCAGAAGCGCGCCGCGTGGAGGGACGGGGGATTTCGGATATCTTTCTGTTCAGCCACGGCTGGCACCGCAACTTCTTCAGCGCCGTCTCGGCATATGACCGGATCTTCAGCCGCTTTCTGACTCTCATGCGCCGTGGGCGCATCCAGACACCCCCGGATTTTCACCCTCTGTTTTTGGCGGTGCACTGGCACTCGGACACGGGGCAGGATGGCTGGATAGACCGGAGCGGGCGCCGGGTCAAAAGCAGTTTCATGCAGAACGTGCAGACCCACTTTGAGCCGGGCGGCGATCTGTCGGATTTTCTCAACGACTTTGAGGAGATCTACGAGCTATTTTCTCAGGTTTCCTCGCCGGACATCAGTATTCAAGATACTGGGATGGACGCACGGGCGCGGAGCTTGACGGCGCGTCTCGATGTCCACCGCCTGCGCGGAGTTCCTCCCGCCAAGCCTGGCGGCGAGCCGCTGCCGGGAGAACGGGAGATGCTGGCCTGGCGCTGCTACCAGGAGGCGGAGGCGAAACGGGTGCTGATCGATCAGGGCGACAAGCCGGCCCGCTACAATAATCCACTCCTGGCGCTGTCGACCCTGCTCAAGTTTATCATCAGCGCCGTGGGCGCGGCGGCATTGATCGGGTTCCTGACCTATCAGATGTCGCCGGTCTGGGGCGCTCTCAAACAGTTCTGGAAGACATTAAACGCGCAGTCGTCCTCGGGAGGGATCAGCGGAACGTATTGGCCGCTGCCGCAGATCGCGGGATTTGTCTGCGGCGCCGCTCGCTGGGGCGTGGCGCATTATCAGGCCTGGGTGGATGGACTGGCGCAGGGTATCCGCCGGATCGATCCCAACGATATGGCGTTCGCGGCGCAGGCGAGCTTGATCGCGAACCTTCTGCTGTCGCTGCTCATCGTTCCCACGCTGGCGCTGCTGCTGTCCATCGCGCTGATGAGGCTCCTGAAGCCGTTCAAGGCGAGCGGACCGCCGTTTCTGGCGGTCTTGGCCTGGCTTCCGCTGCAGCTGACGCTGGCCGCTCCGATCCTGACCATCGCGGGCGCGACATTCGTCTTTCGCACCTGGATCATTCTGCTTGCGCCAATCCTGGCGCACTTCGGCCATCCTCTGCTGGCGAGCGGCGCCTTTTGGGTGAGCTTCGGCGCGGCGACCGTTTCGCCGTTTTTGCGTTCGCGCCAGTCCTTTCTGCTCGGCGCCGTCGGTTTGGCTCTGCTTGCGGCTGGGTTGTTCGCTATGGGGAATGGTTTGGTGGCGTTCGACTTCATCTGCGCTTCAATAGGAGCGGCCGTCTTCGCCGCATCTTTGCGGTTCAATTTGCCGCTGGTGAGCGTGTTCACCGAACGGGTGAGCCGATACGATGTTGTCGGCGGGCAGCGCGTTCCCAGGATCGGCCTTCTGACGCGCGATCTTCTCGCTGGCCTCGCCCGCCTGCCGATCTGGGCCCTGCGGCAGGCGATCCCGGCGGACAGCGGCGTTCACAATATGACCCAGGGGATCGAGAACCAATTGGCGTTCTTTGAGATGCAGCGCAAGGGCGTGTGCGCCGGCATTGAGGCCGCAGATTTCATGGACGATCTGCTCAATACGGATAAGAACCTGGGCGATGCCCGTGTGCATCTGATCGGTCACAGCTTTGGCGGGCTGGTGATGGTCAATCTCGCTCGCCATCTGGGTGGTCCGGTTCAGACGCTGTGCTTGCTGCAAGCCGCCATTGCGAGCGCCTGGTTCGATCGCGAAACAGAGCTGATGGGGCGTATTCAGGGGGCTTTGGCGTGTGTCTTCTCGGGATACGATACCGCTAACGGCTTTTACTACCCGTTTTCCAACGGAGGCCGGCTCGCCGCCGGCTATGTCGGCCTCTGCGACTGCCCGGCAGACCCTCCCGCGAAGCCCGTCCCGCTGGGGAAGGACGGCCTCTTCGCCTCGCTTTCTGAGCCGCCGCGCTTGAACGAGGAGATAAGAAAATATCTGCGTGATGAAAAAGCGCGCACCGGCAAGCCCGCGCCTTGGGGCAAATCGTTAAATCTGGACGCCAGCCGCCTGATTTATGAAGGCGATCCTAAGCTTGGCGGTGGGCACGACGATATCTTCAAGGACGATGTCGTCCACCTGATGTGGGCGACCATGGAAGTGGATGGGGCGGCCATCGCGAAACCCTGAGCCCGCGCGTGGTATAATTACGAAGATATAGATTTTCGGCGATGGACCCCGCCGGGGATGCTTGATGCATTCCGAACCGTCACTTTTCGACTAATGGCTCCTACAGCGCTGGCGTACGCCACTGTTGTAGGAGCTTTTTGTGTTTTCAGCAAGGAGCGAGAACGTTATGACCCCAGGACAGTTATGTTTGATCGGCGTCGGCGGCGCGGTAGGCGCGCTGGCGCGGTATTGGCTGGGAAGCTGGGTGATGGATAAGATCCCGGGCGCGACATTTCCTTGGGGGACCTTTGTGATTAATGTGACCGGCTCGTTTATCCTTGGGCTGGTGATGACGCTGCTGACGGAGCGGGTGCTGACCAGCCCGAACTGGCGTCCGCTGATTACCATCGGGTTTGTCGGCGCCTACACCACATTCAGCACCTTCGAATATGAAACGGCGCGGCTTGCATCGTCGTGGCAGGCGATGGCGAACCTGCTCGGCAGCGTCGCCGCCGGCTACGCCGCCGTGTGGGCGGGAATCAAGCTCGCGGTGTGGCTGTCGGCGGCGCTGGCGCGCGGGTAGATAAGTGGGGCGATTCCCTAACGATTTCTAAGCGTGGGGCCATAATAAAGATAATTGTCTCGCCCATTTCGCACGGAATCGATACGAACTTCATGAATAATCGACACTTGGTTGGCCGTCTCACGTCATTCGGTCTGGCGGCGGTATTGCTCACGCTGGCGAGTTTTGCCGTCTGGACCGCCGTGACGACGCAGCGTCTGGCGTCGCACGCCCGCGCGGCTGTGGAGATCAGCGATGTGTACCAGCAGGCCCGGTACGCCGTAGGCGAGGAGGAGACGGGCGAGCATCGATACTTCATGCAGCCTTCTCCGGAAGCGCGCGAACAGTATCGGCAAACCGTTCAGGAGCTGACGGAGTATTTGAGCGCCGCCGCGCATATGGACGGCGTTCACGATCCCACTCTTGCTCCCATGCTGCTGAAGCTGCATGAGCAATATCTGAAGGCTTCTTCGGAGATGTTCGACGCAGTCGACGCCCATCGCATGGACCGAGCGCACGCCATCGACGCGGCGCGCGCCGATCCGGCGTTTTCGCGCATTGAAATGCTGGTCAACCGGGAAGCCGGCGAGCACCATGTGGAAGCACTGCAGGCAATTAAGGATTTGGATCGGACTCAGCACCGCTCTGTGTGGCTGACGCTGATGATATTCACAGTGGGCTTGGCGCTGCTGGCGCTCTGTTTCCGAATTTTAAAAGAGCTGGGAATGTCGGCCTTGCGTCAAACTCAGGCGTCGCTCAGCGATGCCGAGCGGCAGCTGGTGCATTCGTCGAAACTGGCCTCGCTGGGCACGCTCTCCGCCGGGATCGCGCACGAGCTAAACCAGCCGATCGCCATTATTCGAGGCGTCTCCCAGCAGCTTCAGGATGAGCCCGGTCTCTCCGAAGACGTGCAGTCCGATCTGACCCTGATCGAGGGGCAGACGAGCCGCATGGTGAAGATCATCAACCATCTTCGCAGTTTTTCGCGCACCGGAACCCACACCTTCGAGGAAGTCAGCGTCAACAGTGTTATCCAGGAATGCCTGCTGCTGATCGGCGCGCAGCTGCGCACGCACGATGTCGAGCTTCAGCTGGAGCTGGGCGAAGTTCCCGAAGTGCTTGCGGACGCCAACGAGCTGGAGCAGGTGTTTCTCAACTTGATCACCAATGCCCGCGACGCCATGGAGGGACGCCGTGACGCGCGGATCGTTGTGCGCACGTATCTGCGAGGGGAGTGGGTTGTGATGGAGTTTCGGGATAACGGCGCGGGCATCCCGTCTGAGGTCGCCGAGCGGATCTTCGACCCGTTTTTCACCACCAAGGATGTGGGCAAGGGAACCGGACTGGGCCTATCGATCAGTCACGGCATTATCGACAAACATCACGGAACGCTCGGCGTCCACAACGACGACGGCGCGGTGTTCACCATCACTCTTCCTATGTCCAGTCAGGAGAGCGCCGCACCGCCGATGCAGTTCAAAGACGCGGCGTAAGCTCGCTTCAGCCTACACTCCAAGCGTCGGAATTCCGATCCAAAACTATCTGCATGCTGAGCGCCTTGGAAATCGTTTTGAAATATCCATGGGGCACAATCATCTCGTACTCCCCGCACGAAGTCCGCAGCGCAGCGTCCGCTTGGGGCAATCCATGGCTCTGTCGCCAATCCATTCCTTATGATCTTCGCTTCCTCTGCTTTCTTCTCATAAGGCAGAGTGGGTGCTGGGTCTCGACGGCGAGCCTAGTTGTCGCTCCGGTTCCCGCGTGAACCGAGGAGTCATAACGCCATGGATACACCCATTACCCGTCGGATGACCGCACTTTACATTGTGGCTCTTGTAATTATCGGGATTTTGCTTGTCACCGAACACACACTCGTACAGAGTAACCTGAGCGCGCAGGCGCACGACGCTCATGTGATCAATATCGCCGGCCGGCAGCGCATGCTCAGTCAGAAGCTCTGCAAGGCCGCACTCGCCATCCGCTTCGCCGTGGATCCCGGCAGCCGCCAAATGCGGATCGATGAAGTTCGGCAAGTCGCCTCCCTCTGGGAGCGCTCGCATCGAGGTCTCAAAAATGGCGACGCGGAGTTGGATCTGCCCGGCAGCAACAGTGACTCCGTTCGCGTGATGTTCAGCGACATCGAAGGGCCGCACCAGATCATGCTGGATAACGCCCGATCGCTGGCGGAAGCCGCGTCGAATCGCAGCGCTCCAGACCCAGGGTGGTCCCCCTATATTCAGCGCATCCTTCAGGAAGAAAACGTGTTCCTGACCGGCATGGATCGTCTTGTTTCGCAATATGATCTGGAAGCTAAGCAGCGTGTCGTACACCTCCAGCGGATGGAGATGGGGCTTCTTGGAGCGTCTCTAGGGGTGCTGGCGCTGCTGGTGATCTTTATCTTCCGCCCGGCTGTGAACCTAGTGCGCCATGCGCTGCTCGCGCAGCAGGAGGCCGAGGCGAGTGTCCTGCGGCAGAATGCGCTGCTGGAGCGCCGCAATGCGGAACTGGAAGAACAAAAATCCGAGATGATGGACCAGCAGATGCGCTTTCGGGAAGTCGAAGCGCGTTTGGAGCGCGCTCAAACGCAGCTCTCCCAGGCCAGCTCCCATCTGGCGCTGGCCACCCGCCGCCTGGACACATCGCCTGTCCTGCGGTAGCGGTCTCAAATCGTCGGCAAGATCCGCTGAATGGATTCGTCGGATCCCGCTGGACGCATGAACGAACCCTCCTGACTTACGGGTTTCGGCAATTGCCGGAGCCCGCTTTTTCACGGCTCCCTCCGCCCTATTATCCCGCGAGAAAATAAAACACCCGACTCAAGCCGGGTGTTTTCTTAACAGAAGGTTAAATTGTTGCGTGCTGGAACAAATTGACGCTGTGTCACGTTAATATAAGTAGAGAATTCGCTCTATTCCAGATCGCGCAGGTCGCCGATAATAAAATCAGGACGCCATTCGCTGGGAGCGTTCTTCGCTGTTTCGGCATTCGTGACGCCTGTTAGGACAAGTACGGTTCTCGCGCCAGCCCTCTTACCGACGGCGATGTCGGTATCAAGACGGTCGCCGATCATCACGCTGTCGCCGGCCTTTACGCCGGCCGCCAGCAGAATTGCTTCGTAGGCGTGCGTTTCGGGTTTACCGATCGTGATGGGTTCAATCCCGGTCGCGGTCGCGACGGAGGCGACGATGGAGCCGCCTCCGGGGATCTCGCCGTGCTCCATTGGGAAGGTGGCGTCTCGGTTTGTGGCGATGAACTGCGCGTGGCCCTGCGCAATGGCGGCATGAGCGAATCGAAGTTTATCGTAAGTGAATTGCCGATCGATGCCGACGACAACGTAGTCGATGGTATTGGGGTCGACAGAATCGGCGACTGTGATCGTATTCAGTCCGCCGACCTCGGACAGCTCAGCTGCGAGGCCGGCTTCGCCGATGACGAAAGCAGTCTTACCCGCAGCGCCTTGACCATGAAGGTAGAGCGACGTGGCGTAAGCCGACGTGAAGATCTCGGACTCCGGGACATCGATCCCGTTGACCGACTTGAGCTTCTCGCAGTACGATTTGCGGGTCCGCCCGGAGTTGTTGGTCAGGAAGAAAACATTCTTGCCGGTCGCTCGCAGGCGCTCAACACACTCTGCGGCGTAGGGGATTTTGGTGTCGCCGAGGTACATGACCCCGTCGAGATCGAACACATAAGTCGTGGTGAAAATCATATCGCGAAAGTGTAGCATACCGATCGCCGGAAAGTCAAACCGGCTTATTCGGGTGCAATCAGAGCTTCCGTGGCGCCAAAGTTTGGCGCTCCGGGGGGCAGGGTATAAATAACATACCTAAGAGAAGAAACCGAATCGCCGGTCATTGCGGATCGGGTGTCTGGAAAGAGATGCGCGAGCCGCCGTGTCTGTAAGACTTAGGCCCGGCGAGGCAGGAAGGAAAACTTATGAAGTCGACGTCAGAATTGGATACTAAGCAGCGCATTTACGCGCTGCAGCACATAGAGAACGGGGAGTTTATCTGCTTGCTTCAGGAGGGCGTCGACTACTTGGCGTGCTTCTCCGACGGCGATACCGCGCTGGAATTTCGCACGGCGCTGGGCCTTCAGGAGCATGTGGACTTGATCACGATGACCATGGCGACCAGCCCATTCACGCACTTCTGGATGGACGGTGAGAGCGTCGCTCTTGAGCACGAACTGGCGCAGGGATAAGATACCGAACACGCAATCGTACTATTTGATCGCGAACGGGCAACAGGGTGAGAATCGATGGGTGAGAGTAATGGGTCCGGCTCCGGATGGAGCCGGGCTTTTTTGTGTGTCAAGATTCGGCCCCCAGCCCCCAATCCTGGGGGCTGGGGCCGAATCTTAATCTGGACTGGGGACCGAATCTCAGAACCGCAGTCCCACATTGACCGTGGCGCCTTCGGCGTGGTCTACAAACTGGTACTTGGCGTTTACGTAGAGCGGGCCGGTGATCGAGTAGC
>NZ_JBDSQY010000003.1:0-10757 GCF_039929585.1 Capsulimonas sp. | reverse complement strand
CAGGTTGGCGCTGCCGCCCACCAGAAGCACGCGGTCGACGGAACGGCCTTGAGCGCGGCTGCGGAAGTAGTCCAAAGATCGGCGCAGTTCCGTGGCAAGTTCGCCCAAAACCGGGGCGATCGCTTCGAAGACCTGGTCCTTGATATCATTGTCACTGGCGGGCCCGCCCAAAAACCCCTGATCCGCCTCGAATTCCGGAGGCGGAGCGAACGCCCCGTCGCCGCCGCCGGGCTCATCGCGGCGTCCCAGGTTCAAGGTTCCTCGGGACATAGGCTGCGTGCGCTCCAGATCCGCAGGATCGGTTGGCTTGCCCAGATTGAGCGAACCTGCCGGATCTTCCGCGCCGGCCGCCGACGCCGTATCAGGATCAGAGCTCAGGTCAAAGGGATTGGAAAAT
Source organism: Capsulimonas sp. (assembly GCF_039929585.1). Taxonomy (NCBI): domain Bacteria; kingdom Bacillati; phylum Armatimonadota; class Armatimonadia; order Capsulimonadales; family Capsulimonadaceae; genus Capsulimonas; species Capsulimonas sp. The sequence continues at coordinate 10,360 of NZ_JBDSQY010000003.1, read as the reverse complement.
ACGCCGAGATCGTCGCCGCCAAGACGGCCCGAAATGCGTCCACTGCGTCCAGAGATACGCGCGGAGCGGCGGCCGGAGATGCGCGTCGAGTCCGTAGGTCCAAACTCGCCGCCTTCTTCGCCGAAACCGGGAGACTGGTAGTTAGGATCGTCGCCGTACGCCGTACCGGTGTAGATCGCCATGCGGTCCAGCTGAACGGAAGCGTAGTCGCGCTTGATACGTTCGGCCTGATCCAGCGTGTATCCCATCATTTCCGCGATGGAGCGCGTCAAGCTGTCGCCGGCCAGCGGAAGCGATCGAGGGAAGGAAAGCTGGCCGTCCTGGTAGATTGAAATGTCGGTATTGGCGGCGCCGATATTCACCACCGCGACGGTTTCGATGGAGTTATTCTCGAACGGCGCGTCGACGGGATTCACAAAGCGCTGCTTGCGAACGACAGGGTGACCGCCGACGACATCCAGAACCGCGCGGCCAGACGCCAGCGGCTCGATGTCGATCGCAATCGGGTCGAGTCCTGCGGCGAACATCGTATCCACAAGATTGTTGACAATGTCCTGCTGCGCGACAGCGAGCAGAACTTCCATATTGGGATTCGTCTCATCCAGCGCGCTGCCCGTTTCGAGCGGCTGGTAGTCGATCATCGTCTCGCTGGGAGCAAAGGGGACATGGCGCTCCACTTCCCATTTCATCGTTTCCTTCAGCTCGGCGTCCGTCATTTTCGGGACTTCGATGATGCGGATCACGACCGCGCTTTGACCGGCGACGCTTCCGACCGCTTTTTTGGCGCTGATGCCGCTTTCACGGAGCAGCTGCTTGATGGTCTGCCCCATCAAACGAGGGTCTGTAATAATATTATTCTGCAAGATCCCGACGGGTGTCGGCGCAATGCCCATGCCGGCCGCGACCAACCCGTTTTTACCGGGGCGCAGCTCAACGGCCTTTATTTGCTGTGTGCCGATATCGAGACCGACAATTGAACCTGAGGCCATGGTGGTGATACTCCTCGCCCACACTACACTAACACATATTCACTCGAAAGGCGTTTAGGTATCTGCACTGAGAGTGGAGCAAAACAGCGAATGGGTATGCACATCGGAAATTGGAAGACAGCGGTATTACCGGGTTTCGCTTCCATGCGCCACTGATTGTATCACGTTGGCCGGCCCTTGTCAAGCGTATTTGCGCTTGTTTGGCGAGCGAGCGAGCGGCTCTTTCGCGGCAGTTCCACCCTCAGCAGATTTCGGCCATTTTTCGTGAACCTACATCTTCTATTGATACCCTGTCGCGACGTATGCTTCACGTTACGGTATAATGTTTTTATGGACATTCGCGACGTTCGCGTCACCCCTTGGATTCTCCCGCTGCGCGCTCCTTTTGCAATCGCTCAGCGGACGGCTTATGAAGCCCAAAACGTTTTAATTATTGTGGAGACCGATCAAAAAGAAATGCGCGGTCTTGGCGCCAGCGCTCCCGTGGCTTACGTGACCGGCGAAACCATTCCAACGGTAATCGAAACGCTGACGCGCTTCGTCCCCACCCTCATTGGACGATCGATCGGCGATTTCGAGGCAATCCTCGCGCTCGTTGGCGAGGCGCTTTCCGAGAACCCGTCGGCGCGCGCCGGCCTGGAAATGGCGCTCTACGATCTTTGGGCGAAATCGCGCAACCTTTCGCTTTGGGCGCACTTTGGCGGCGCGCGCGCCGAACTCATCTCGGATATGACAGTGCCGATCGTTTCCGCGTCCGAGGCCGCCGCCCTGTCGGTTCAAGCCGCGAAAGACGGCTTCCATAGCCTCAAAATCAAAGTCGGCGATCCCCAGGGGCACGACGCGGACCGCGCGCGGATCATCGACATCGCCGCCGCCGCGCCCGGAATGCGCCTACGCATCGACGCCAACCAGGCCTTTACTCCCGAGGACGCCGTGGCGTTCACGCGTTCGCTGGAGCCGATTCAAAGCAGCATCGACCTGATCGAACAGCCGGTCCATAAAGCCGATTTCGCAGGCCTCAAATTTGTACGCGAAAACGTCTCACTTCCAATTTACGCCGACGAATCCGCATGCACTCCGGATAGTGTCCGTCAGTTGATCGCCATGGACGCCGTTGACGGAGTGAATGTCAAACTGATGAAGTCGGGCATTACCGGAGCCCTCGAAATCATTGCGCTCTGCCGTGAGGCGGGCAAAGGATTGATGCTGGGCTGCATGCTGGAAACCAGTCTTGGGATCGCCGCCGCCGCTCATATTGCCGGCGGAACCGGCGCGTTCGACTTTATTGACCTGGACTCCCATCATTTGCTTTCGCCGATCCCAGGATTGCAGGGAGGATTCCGCAATACTGGCGACAAACTTACGCTGGATGCGTCTGAGACTCCCGCCGCCGGCTGGGGCGTGATCTATCCAGATGACGATTTTAGTATCTGAACGCCAAAAAACATGGAACAAAATGGCGGTTTTTATAGACTAATTAAGGAAGAAACGAAAACGAGAGGATGCCAACAATGAAAATCACCAAAGCGTGGCGAGCGCTCGCTGTCGGCGCGATGCTTGGCGGCGCCGCCGTCGTATGCCCGATGCAGGCGTACGCAGATTCCGCGCCGGCCGCGGATCAGGAAAAGAAGAGCGGGGACATTATCGTCCAGCCGCCGATCATCATTCCCGACAAAAAGAAGAAATAACAGCCGGTCAGGACGCTCCCAGGAACCGCTGCCTCAACGTCATGATGGCGAACTGGGGCAGCGTCATGACTTTGGTGATCTTCTTAGGATTGGAGCAGAGCCGGTACAGCCACTCAAGACCGCGCTTCTGCATCCAAACGGGCGCCCGCTTGACTCGTCCAGAATAAACATCGAACGAGCCACCGATCCCCAGTGAGACCGGCACTCCCAGTTCGTCCTTCAGGCGTGTGATCCATTTTTCCTGTTTGGGGATTCCAAATGCGACAAACAGGACATCCGGGGACGCGTCCCGGATCGCCTGAACCACCTCGCCCTCTTCCTCAGGCTTGAAGTAGCCGTCCCGCGTTCCCACAATCTTGGCCCCAGGATATTTGGCTTCCAGGTTTCGCGCGGCTTCCGCGGCGACCTCAGGAGCGGCTCCCAAAAAATAAATCCGATATCCCCGCTCCGCCGATAATCGGCAGGTTTCCGAGACCAAATCCACACCCGACACTTTATTCGTGATCTGACTGCGCAGCAGCTTGGACGCCCATAAAATCCCCGCGCCGTCCGGCGTCACGAGGTCCGCGTTCTCCACGATCCGGGCAAGCTCCGGGTCGCCGTGCGCCAGCACCACCATCGACGCGTCGGCAGTCACCACGTGTTTCGGCGCCCCGCGCTGCGCGATCCACTGTTCGATCTGCGCCAGCGCTCCGGACATGTCCGAGCGATCGACGCGCAATCCCAAAATATGTACGCTATCCATTGTCGGAATGCTACCTGAGAAATGGGGGCAAGTCAAGCCTTCCCGGTTCCAGCGTAGAGGGCTCAAAGGGAAAATCAAGGACGAGGTTAATGAGACTGCCGAAGATTGGCGGCTTCCATGAAACTGGAAATTACTGAGATCGCGTGCGCGGTTTGCTGGCTGCGCATGAATTGGACGCCGCAGCGATGATGTGTCCGTCCCGCCTGAACGGCAGGGGCGACTCGGCGTACAACGCCCTTGAACTGGCACGTCTTGGAGCCCAGGCGGACGCGCACCCAAATAGGCGCGCCAACAGGCAGGGAGCCAACGGAAACAAACGACAGACCGCCAAGGCTCAGGCTATCGACCTGAACGACCCGCATACCCATCTCCTGATCGGCGGGAAACGATAACTCATCCTCAGACGCGGGAGCGATCCAGACAACCGCCGGACAGACAAGCCGAACCCGGGGATGAGAGCGCCGGTTCATCGGGAGAGGTCCGATCTCTTGAGATAACGACACAGTACACATATTCAAGATTGTCGGATGGAAGCCGAAGGAGGACAGATGAGAAAATTGCGGGGATATTTCCATAGGGACACAAAAAATCAAAGCCCCGCCGAAAAATCGGCGGGGCTTTGCGATAACGCCAAGCTTACTCTTTGACAAAAGGCAGCAGAGCGATCTCACGTGCGCGCTTGATTGCAATAGCGATCATGCGCTGCTCCTTGGCGGTAGCGCCGGAGCGGCGGCGTGGGACGATCTTTCCGCGTTCGTCGGTAAACTGGCGAAGAAGCGTAACGCTCTTGTAGTCCACCTGGGTGATTTTGTTGATGGTCAGATAGCTGACCTTGCGACGCTTGAACCGGCGATTTTTGTTGCCGGCTCCGCCCGCCGCTGCACGCGACGGGCCGCGCCCGCCGCCGGACGAACCGTAAGCCATAGTATATCCTCTCGTTTCGATGCCTAGCCGGCCAACGCAGGCCGACGCGAAGCCCTGAAAAAGACTGCGAAACAGTATAACATAATTATCGAAGCAGAGTCAATCCTGGTCCATGACTTTGTTGAGTCAGGGACGCCAACACCATCGACTCCCGGAGTGTAAACCAGCCGGGATTCAGGTACAATAAAATGTTGGAACAAACACCCGCCATTCTTTGCGTATCATAGTTTCTGGGAGGAATACATTCGCTATGCCGACGGTTACGGCCCCTTATATCGAGACGCAACAGGTCGTCACCGGCTATATGTATCAGCTGCACATTGCCGAAAATGAAAACGGTCCGGGAATCACCCGTCTGGACATCGGTCCGTACTACTTCCCCGGTGCTCCTCCGCAGATCAAATATCCTGAAGCCGTCACCAATGAGATGTGCCCGCCGTCGTGGCAGGCGGTGCGCTGGTTCACGGACGAATCGGGCGCGAGCTGGCTGCGCTGGCAGGGCGGACGCCTTCTCAGTGAGGACGGCGAGCAGATCTTTCAGCTGACTTCCAATTACCCATCCACCAGCAGCGGCCCCGGCCTCCATGTGTGGCGAGGGAACAGCAAGTCATCCGAGCGATACTCCGTCACCGCGCCGGACTATTCACAGGAGCCTCCGAAGATCAATCCTCGGCATGATGTCATCGGCAAGGGAAGCACATTCGTCAAAGGCGGATGCGCGCCAGTATTCATCCTTGGACTGCTCACCATCGCCGCCGTCGCCGCGCGCTGCTTCGTTTCTTAGCTGAGACGATAGAATCTTATATAACGCTATGACATTGATAATGGATCAGATTAAATTCGACAAGACGGGCGACGGGCTCGTCCCGGCGATGGTGCAGGACGCGCAAACGAAAGACGTCCTGATGCTTGGCTTTATGAACCGCGAAGCGCTGCAAAAGACGCTGGACACCGGCATGGTGACCTTCTGGCAGCGCTCGCGCCAAAAGCTGTGGACCAAGGGCGAAACCAGCGGCAATGTCCTGAAGTTCGTGTCGCTCCGCGTCAACTGCAACGAAGATTCACTGCTCATTCTCGCCGAGCCCGTCGGCGCGACCTGCCACACCGGCCATCCAACCTGCTACTACCGCGAAGCCGATGCGGATGGTGAAGGATGGAAGACGATCACCGAGCCACAGTTCGATCCCGACGAAGTCTACAAGACGGCATCCTAAAAAGCAAAATCCTAGAACGAAATCCACGCGACCATTACCGATCACTGCAAACCCGGCCGCAAGGAGCGAAAAGAGCAATATGAAGTATCGACCCGGCGCGGCCGCTTTGGCCGCACTTTCCGTGCTTGCCACTGGCGCCTCCGCGCGCCCGCAAATCTCCGCCCCCCAGCCCAACACATCGCGCCGCTTCGTATTCGACACCAAGAAGTTCATGCGCGTCAGTGAGCTTCGTCCCGGCATGCGCGGATATGCGCTGTCGGTGTTCAAGGGAACGAAGATCGAAAAGTTCGATATCGAGATCCTGGGAGTGGTGGCGAAGTTCAATAATGGAAAGGATTACATCCTATTCCGAGCGCTAAACGGTCCGTCCGTTACCCGCAAGCTGAACATCGCTCACGGAATGAGCGGCAGCCCGATCTACATCAAGGGCCGCCTGGTCGGCGCAATCTCCATGGGCATCCCGGGAACGCAGTTCGCCAAGGACCCTATCGCGCTCGCGACACCGATCGAGGAAATGTTCGACGCCTGGAGCCCGGACCTTCCTTCTAATCCGAACCCGATCACTGCGAGCCCGGACGCCGCCGGCAAGAGCTACGGCGGTTCGTATTCGGCCACTCCGATCACCGCGAACGCCGCGTCCCGCATGGGCAACTTCCAGCAATTGGATATTCCACTCGTCGTAAGCGGCGTCTCCGCGCGCGGCGTCAGCCAGCTCAGCGAGATGATGGCGCCATACCATTTCAACGTAATGGCGGGCGGCGGCAGCGCCCCGACGGATAATAATCCCCTCGCACAGCACGCGACGCTCCAGCCCGGCTCCGCAGTAGGCGTTTCACTGGTTCAAGGCGACGTAGATATGACCGCGACGGGAACCGTCACCTACCGTGACGGCAATCGATTGCTGCTGTTCGGGCACCCCCTCTCCAGCCTGGGACCAATCGACGCGGCGCTCACGACGGCCTATGTCGTCGATATCTTCCCGTCGTACCAGGACTCGATCAAACTTGGCGCTCCGATCAAGACGGTCGGCCGGATCTTCCAGGACCGTCCCTACTCGGTGGGCGCACAGATCGGACCGATGCCGAAGATGGTTCCGATGACCATCACCGTGGACGATCAATCGATCAAACGCAAAAAAACATACCGTGTGCGAATTATCGACCATCCCCTTCTGACAGCGCAGTACGTGACATATGTCGCGGGACAGGCGATCGCGCAGCTGCACGGGCAGCCAGGCGACACCGTCGCCACCGTCTCGTTCGATGCGGATGTCGAGGAGATCGGACACGTCCACCGCAGCAATACCTATTACGACGCGCTCAGTATCGATCAAAGCGCGGTCGCCGATCTGGACAGCTTCATGCGTCTTCTGAGCGCCAATCCGTTTTACCCGCTGTCGCTGAAGAACTTGAACATGAACGTGACGATCCGCAACAGTCACGACACGGCTGAAATCCAGCGCATCTTCGTGAAGCAAAGTAAGTTTGCTCCCGGCGACACAATCGATGTCGGCGTCGTCATGAAGCCCTACAAGCGTGAACAGGTGCTGCGCACCCTCAAGGTCAAGGTTCCTTCGTCTACCCAGAATGGTCCGCTGACACTGTCCGTCAAAGGCGGCGGGTCGGACAGCGGATCGGTGTCTCTGGGCGGGATCGTCATTATGCGCACCGGCGCGCCCGGCGCTCCGGTCAGCAACGTCTCGCAGCTCGTGAAGCAGTTCGTGGAAAAGCCGCACAATGACGATCTTGTCGCGCGTCTCGTGCTGCCGACAGTCGCCGTGAACATCGAAGGCGAGAAACTCTCGAACCTGCCGCCGACCATTGCGGCCGTTATGGCGTCGTCACGCTCCACAGGCCTGAAGACGGAACGCGATGATGTCAAAGTCACGCAGAAAACGCCGTATGTCGTGTCCGGGTCGCAAAGCCTCACGATCACGATCGAAAAGAAGAGCTTTACGGAGACGCCTCAGGACGGGCGACTCGCGCCCGCCCCAGCCGCTCCCTCCGCCCCCGCGCCCGCCGCAAATCCATCGTCCGACCTTCTGTCGGGACAGGATGACGGAAGCGACGACGAATCGGCCATCATGGGCGCCGCCGACGGATCGAGTGACCTGACGGCGTTCCCGCATATGACGACGGCGGCAAATCTGGCTGAATACCAATTCGCCGCCGGCGCGCCTTCCACGCCGCCAGTCGCGCCTGCGGTTCCGGCCACGGTCGCAGCGGTGAGTCCTGCGCCGGCAGCTCCCGTGGCCACCATGCCTGCGGGAGCAGCTCCGCCACCAGCAGCGATTCCGGCGGCGACGCCCGCCGCTCCCATCAAGACAGTCGGACGCCTCGCATCCGTATGGCGGCAAGACGCCGGCGCTGATTTTGTCGGCGGCAAGATGGAAAACGCGTCCGTCACGAGCAAAGGCGATCTGCGCCTGTCTCCGCCACTGACCAAGCTGGGCGAGACTCCCGAGACCTACGTTTGGGCGCTCGTTCCAGACGGAGCGGGAAGCGTGTACGCCGGCACAGGCGATCGCGGCTACGTCGACGAGATCGATGCAAGCGGCGCTTCGCACGTCTTCTACAAGACGGGCGAACTGGAAGTCACTGCTTTGGCCCGGGACGCCTCCGGGAACATCTACGCGGGAACCATGCCCAACGGCCGCGTCTTTAAGATTTCCCCTGATGGACACGGCCGTCTGTGGTATACAGCGCCCGAGCACTATATCACTGCACTCGTCTACGACGCGCCGCGCAATCGTGTCCTGGTCGCGACGGGCGGAGCTTCCGGTGGCGTCTACGCCGTCTCCGAAGCCGGCGTCGCCACTCGCCTGCTCCAGGAGCCCGATGCGCATGTGCTTTCGCTGGCGGTCGGCGCCACTGGCGACATTTACGCCGGAACCTCTCCCGACGGCGTCATCTATAAGATTGACACGCAAGGCAAAAGCACGGTGTTCTACGATCTGGGCGAACCCAGCATCGCCGCGCTTGCAACCGACAGCTCCGGCAACGTCTACGCAGGCACGGCTCCCAGAGGCGCGATCTATCGAATCACTCCCAGCGGCGCCGTCAAAAACCTGTACGACCGGGTCACCTCCCCCGTGCTTAGCCTTCACAGTGACCGTATGGATAACATCTACGCCAGCTCTGGAAGCACTATCTACAAAGTCCTTCCCGACCAGACGGTAGAGATCTTCGTGTCGAAGGATGACGAGCAGTTCCTAACCTCCACGGTCGAAAGTGACGGCTCCGCCGTTTACGCCGGCACAGGCACGGTCGGCGGGGTCTACAAGATCGCCTCCGCCACGGCGACCGCGCTCACCGGTCAGTTTGAAAGCACAGTCCATGACGCCGGACGCACCGCGCGCTGGGGATCACTTCAGTGGTCTGCAGAACAGCCTGCGGGAACCGTTGTCGCAGTCCGTACGCGCAGTGGCGATACAAATGAGCCAGACGGTTCCTGGAGCGCCTGGTCAGCTCCATACACCAAGCCTCAAGGCGAACCGATCACGTCTCCAGCGGCTCGTTATCTGCAGTACCAGGTCATGTTTCAAAGCACCGATACCGCGATGAAGGCGGGGCAGGCGCCCCGGCTGCACAACGTCACGGCGTATTATCTGCCGAAGAATCAGGCGCCGACGGTAAAGATCGCCTCCCCCGCCGGCGGCGACGCGCTTTCCAAGACCGCCACACTGCGCTGGTCCGCGAGCGATCCGGATCAAGACACTCTGACCTACGATTTGTCGTACTCGGTGGACGGCGGCAAGACCTGGAGCCCGATCAAGAAGCATGTTCCCACCACCCCTCCCGCCACGCCCGCCCCTGCGGCGGGAGCGAAGCCCGTAGGAGCCAAGCCTGCGGCTGGATCGACCACAACAACAGCGCCCGCCGCTCCCGCCAAGCTCACCTACGATCAGCGCCTCGCGCTCATGAAGGCGGATCTGGCCAAGCACCCGGAGATTCCCGCCGCGATCCGCGAACAGCTGCTCGCGCAGGCTCCCGATATCATCAAAAAGGCGATGGCGAACGAAGCGGCCAGCCCCGCTCCAGCCCCTGTCGCGGTCGTCAAGGACACCAGCTTCATCTGGGACACCACGGATGTCGCCGACGGACAGTACCTAGTGCGCGTGACCGCCTCCGACCGGTCCAGCAATCCGAAGGACACCATGACCGCCGACGCGACTTCCGAGCTCTTCACAATCGCCAACAAAGCGCCCGTGCTGACCACGGGAACGCCGACAGTCGCAGCGGATAAGACAGTCACTATCTCAGGAGTGGCGACAAGCAGCATCGTCTTCGTCAAGGCCGTGCAGTACCGCGTAGACGGCGGCGACTGGATGGCGGCGGGCGCCGACGACGGCCTGTTCGACTCCACCCGCGAAGCATACTCGTTCACCACGAACGCGCTGACCGTGGGAGCGCACACCATCCAGGTTCAGACCGTGGACCTAGCTGGAAACAGCATCACTTCCACCGTAAAGGCGGACGTGAAATAACGACCGCTTAACGACTAAAACCAAAAAAAGCGGGAGGCGTAATGCGCCTCCCGCTTTTTTATGGCCCTCATCCCCCAACCCCTTCTCCCAATTCTGGGAGAAGGGGAGCCAGAGTTTTAAGTTAGAATCTGAACTAAAATCCCAATCTTAATCGGACTCCCCTCTCCCAGAATTGGGAGAGGGGGCGGGGGTGTACAAACCGGCGACATAGTTTACATCTTAAACCGGCGACATTCTTTACACTTTCAGTATGCTTGGTTGGAGGTATCCAACCTTGCCATTCAAGGAATCATCCCTGGCGGATCAACGCCAGG
>NZ_JBDSQY010000002.1:0-36263 GCF_039929585.1 Capsulimonas sp. | reverse complement strand
GTTCCGGAAGCGCTGCCAACAGCCGTCTGGATCAACCCGCCTGCCCAAAAGGAGGACGAAGAGTTAGGCGACGATCGGCGCGAAAAATAATGGACCAAGTTGTCTCAAACTATTGACACGTTCCGCTTATCGGTACGGCCATCACTATCAAGGAGGCGTCTTCTGGGTCAAAGCAGATAAAAAGGAGACACTCGTTTCGGACTTTGCGGAGATCGCAAAGCTCGTATCCTTATCGCTGGCGCAAAACGCCGATGAAAAGCTCATTGTTGACGCCGTCAAGCAATGGCTGCACCGTACTCCGAATTGGCTTCTCGTGCTGGATAATGTTGATGAAGGTAAATTGATCAAAGACTTTCTGCCGTCCGAACACGACGGTCGAATATTAATGACCTCACGCCTGCAAACTCTGGATCATCTAGGTATTAGGAATCCCATCAGTCTCGACAAAATGGAAGTCGATGAGGCGATTGATTTCCTATTCAAAAGAACAGGACGAGATCGGAGTGAGCCTGAAGAGATATCGGCGCGTAATCTGGTGGAGGAACTCGGGCGTTTGCCATTAGCGCTTGAGCAGGCAGCGGCTTACATCGTTGATATCGACGCAACTTTCGACGATTATCTCAAAAGCTACGCACAACGGCGCTTGGAGCTACTTGAACGGGCAGAACCGGTTGAAGGTAATTATGACCAAACGGTAGCGACTACTTGGACGATGAACTTTGAGCAAGTCCAGAATCGCTCAAAAGCATCCGCAGACGCCTTGTATATCGCAGCGATGCTTTCTCCTGACAATATCCCTGAAGCCATTTTTCAAACTGGCGCTTCGGTTCTTGGCGATAACATTAACGCCCTACTCTCAGCTGCCCAGATCGACCCTCTAAGCCTAACCGAACTATTTGCGCCTCTTGCCAAGTACTCTTTGATAGTGCGAGATAAACCATCACACTCTTTCAGCATTCATCGCCTCGTACAAGAAGTAATTAAATCTAACCTTATATCTAAAGGAGAAATGGTCGGATGGTCTCGTTCTGCGATCTCCGCTCTATCGATAACATTACCGATCCCAGAATTCGAAAATTGGGACAATTGTGACGAGCTACTGCCACATGCACTCTCCTGCATTCGACTTATTGGCATCCCGCCAAAGCCAGATTTCATGTCGGCAGAGGCAGGCTTGCTGCTGGACAATACGGGCAGATATCTATCGGCTCGCGCAAGATACGATGAAGCAAGAGAACTCTTCGAACGTGCAATCTTAATACAAGAAATTGTTTTAGGCGTGGACGCTCCCGCCGCATCCATGAGCACTCATAATGCGGCATGGATTGCGAATGCTGAAGGAGAGCACCAGAAGGCGTTAGACCTCTACGAAAAGGCGCTTAATATTAGGCAACGTGTACTAGGTCTAGAGCATCCCGAAACGGCGACAACAATGATGAACTTGGCAAGTTTACACAAAGACAAGGGGAGGTACGTAGAAGCGGAGCTACTCTACCAAAGGGCGTTGGAAATTAAGGAAAATGTTTTGGGCAAGGAGCATCCCGAAACGGCGACAACAATGGTAAACCTGGCGAGCTTATACCGAGCTCAAGGTCGATACACGAAGGCGGAGCCGCTCTACCAAAAGGCGTTGGAAATTCAGGAAAATGTTTTGGGCAAGGAGCATCCCCAAACGGCGACAACAATGGGAAACCTGGCGGGTTTATACCGAGCTCAAGGTCGATACACGGAGGCGGAGCCGCTCTACCAAAAGGCGTTGGAAATTAAGGAAAATGTTTTGGGCAAGGAGCATCCCGAAACGGCGACAACAATGATGAACTTGGCAAGTTTACACAAAGACAAGGGGAGGTACGTAGAAGCGGAGCCACTTTACCAGAATGCTTTGGAAATTCAGGAGAACGTTCTGGGCAAGGAGCATCCCGAAACGGCGACAACAATGGTAAACCTGGCGAGCTTATACCGAGCTCAAGGTCGATACACGGAGGCGGAGCCACTGTACCAAAAGGCGTTGAAAATTGAAGAGAACGTTCTGGGCAAGGAGCATCCCGAAACGGCGGCAACAATGATGAACCTGGCGAGCTTATATCAAGACCAGGGACGATACGTGGAGGCGGAACGCCTCTACCAGAATGCTTTAGAAATTCAGGAGAACGTTCAGGGCAAGGAGCATCCCCAAACGGCGACAACTATGGGGAACTTGGCGGGTTTATACCAAGTCCAGGGACGATATACAGAAGCGGAGCCACTCTACCAAAAGGCGCTGGAAATTCAGGAAAATGTTTTGGGCAAGGAGCATCCCGAAACGGCGACAACAATGGGAAACCTGGCGGGCTTATACCGAGCTCAAGGTCGATACGTGGAGGCGGAACGCCTCTACCAGAATGCTTTGGAAACTCAGGAGAACGTTCAGGGCAAGGAGCATCCCCAAACGGCGAAAACAATGGGGAACCTGGCGAGCTTATACCGAGCCCAGGGGCGATATACGGAAGCGGAACGATATGCAAAAAAATCTCTGGATCTTCTTAAAAAAAAATATGGAAAAGAGCATATTGATACAGCATGGGCAATGGAAACCTATGCAATGATTCTAATAAAGCTTCATAGGTCTCGTGATGCTCAAACTTATCTTAGGCAAGCAAAATCTATTCGTATTCGCCATGAAAAGCGAAACCATCGTCAATAGCAAAAGGAGAGCAAAATTTGCTCTCCTTATGTTTTAGCATTACACCACAGCGGCGGCGCGCTCCCCGATCGTTGGAACCTTGAGCCGTGTCACGATCTTGTCGCCATCGCTGTCCACGATGATCGTGTCGCCGTCGGTGAACTCGCGGCGGAGGATGCCGGAGGAGATGGGGTTTTCCACCATCCTCTGGATCGTGCGCTTGAGCGGGCGGGCGCCGTAGAGCGGATCGAAGCCGGCCGAGACGATGAGTTCTTTGGCGGCTGCCGTCACTTCCAGATGCAGTTTGCGGGCGCTAAGCTGGCGCTCGGTGCCTTGCAGGAGCAAGTCCACGATGCTGCTAATCTGTTCTTTGTTCAGCGCATGGAACACGATGATCTCGTCGATACGGTTCAGCAGCTCGGGCCGGAAGTGATTGCGCAGTTCGGCGGTCACCTTGTCCTTCATCCGTTCGTACTGGGCGTCAACCTCGATCTGGCTCGCGCCCGTTGGGATCGCTTCGATGTGGTGGCTGCCGATGTTGCTCGTCATAATCACCACCGTGTTCTTGAAGTTCACGATCCGGCCGGTGCTGTCGGTGAGGCGGCCGGCGTCGAGCAGCTGGAGCAGAATGTTGAAGACGTCTGGATGGGCCTTCTCGATCTCGTCCAGCAGAACCACGCGATACGGGCGGCGGCGCACGGCTTCGGTGAGCTGTCCGCCTTCGTCGTAGCCGACATATCCCGGCGGCGCGCCGATCAGGCGGGCGACGCTGTGCTTCTCCATGTACTCCGACATGTCGATGCGCAGGATGGCGTCCTGATCGTCGAATAAGAATTGCGCCAGAGCGCGGGCGAGTTCGGTCTTGCCGACACCCGTTGGTCCCAGGAACAGGAACGACCCAATCGGACGCTGCGGGTCTTTGAGACCGGCGCGGGCGCGCCGAATAGCTTCCGAAACGGCTTCAATCGCGACTTGCTGGCCGATGACGCGCTCGTGCAGTTTCTCTTCCATGGCGAGAAGCTTCTCGGCTTCTTCCTGGAACATCCTTGAGACGGGGATTCCCGTTGCCTTGGCGATCAGTTCGGCGATGTCCTGCTCGCCCACCACGCTGTTCATTCCCGATTGTGCAAACCAGGCGTCGCGCTCTTTGTTGAACTCCGCGCGCAGCGAGACCTCTTCGTCGCGAAGGCGGGCCGCCCGCTCGTAATCGCGGTCCTCGGCGGCGCCGCGGCCGTCGTGGAGCAACTGGCTCAGGCGCTCCTCCTTGGCGATGATCTCCGGCGGCATCGACGATTTCTCGATGCGGATCTTGGACGCAGCTTCATCGATCAAGTCGATCGCCTTGTCCGGCAGGAAGCGCTCGGTGATATACCGGCTCGACAGCTCCGCCGCCGCCACTAAGGCGCTGTCGTCGATCTTCACCTTGTGGTGCGCTTCGTACTTTTCGCGCAGGCCCATCAAAATGGTGATGGTGTCCTCCACGGACGGTTCGCCGACCACGATCGGCTGGAAGCGGCGCTCCAGCGCCGGATCCTTCTCGATGTTCTTGCGGTACTCATCCAAGGTCGTCGCCCCGATGCACTGCAATTCGCCTCGGGCCAGCGCGGGCTTGAGCATATTGCTCGCGTCCATCGCTCCCTCGGCCGCGCCGGCGCCGACCACGGTGTGCAGCTCGTCGATGAACAGCACGACCGAACCCGCCGCCTTGCGAACCTCGTCCATGACGCCCTTGAGACGCTCCTCGAACTCGCCCCGAAACTTCGAGCCGGCGACCAGCGCACCCATATCCAGCGCCAGCAGACGGCGATCCCGCAGGTTCTCCGGCACATCGTTCTTCGCCATCTTGCGCGCGAGGCCTTCGACGATCGCTGTCTTACCCACGCCGGGCTCGCCGATCAGCACCGGGTTGTTCTTGGTTCGGCGCGACAAAATCTGGATCGTGCGCTTGATCTCTTCGTCGCGCCCGATCACCGGATCGATCTTGTCTTCCCTGGCCAGCTGCGTCAGATCACGCGAGAAGCGCTCCAGTACCTTGTACTTCTCTTCGGGCTTGGAATCAGTGACGCGGGTCGTACCGCGAATCGAATGCAGCGCTTTGTAAGTCTTTTCTTCATCGACCCCGTACTGCACCAGAATTCGCGCGGCGCCGCCATCGTTCTCTTTGATCAGGCCCAGCAGCAGGTGCTCGACACCGACGTGCGTGTCCTGCAATCGCTGCGCTTCCTCCGAAGCGAGGTCAAAGACACGCTTGAGCCGCGGAGTGATATAGATCTGCGCCGACGGATCCTCATACTGCACCCTTGGGACACGCCCCAGAGCGTTTTCGGTTGATCGGATCATGTCGCGCGGCTCCGCGCCGAGCTGACGCACGACCTGGACCGCCAGTCCGTCGTTCTGCTCGAGCATGGCCAGTAAGAGATGCTCGGTATCGAGCTGCGTATGCTTGTAGCGCTTCAGGACATCCTGCGCCTGCTGAACCAGGCTGCGCGCGCGTTCCGTGAATTTTTCAAACATGGGTTTACTCATTCCTCCCCGTTGCTGATCCACTCCCGCAGCGTCTCTTCGGCGCCCTGCAGCATCGCCTCCATGGCGTCCGCGCCCGCGCCCGTCTGCTGGACCTGGTCCATCAGGGCGAAGATATACGCCACACCGGCGAGATTAATGCCGATGTCCTGCGTGAAGTGCTGGATCTTTTGTAACCGCTCAATATCCCGATCCGAATAGAATCGGTTCTTCCCCACTTTTTGGGGCTTGACGAGACCGAGCCGGTCATACATACGCAGGGTCTGCGCATGGATCGGCTTGACATCATCGCCGCCCCGCCCGCCCATCGGACGCACAAGCTTTGCAGCGATGCTGATCGTATAGATGGGCTGATTTCGGTCTTTTACGAACGCCATTTCACCACCCTCTTACACCTTGATCGAATCTTTTCGTAGTTTCGCCAGCTCCGTCAGCAGCTCGCGCTCGCGATCGCTGAGATCCTTGGGCACGCTGATCTTCGCCCGGGCGAACAGAGCGCCGGATGTTCCTTTTTTCTTGATGTCGGGCATGCCGAGCCCGCCCATCCGAAACGTTTGCCCGGTCTGCGTTCCCGCCGGAACGTTCAGAACTTTACGGCCCGAAAGCGTCTCGACAGGAGCCTCGCCCCCCAAAGCCGCGATCGTGTAAGGCAGGATGAAATCCGTGTAGAGATCGATGCCCTGACGCTCGTACTGCGCATTCGCGCGCACGATGACTTTGAGATACAGGTCGCCGCCGTTGCCCCCCTGTCCCGACAATCGGATGCGCTGGCCGTCGGGAACGCCCGCAGGGATTTTGATGTCGGTCAGACGCCGCTTCTTGATCACATTCCCGTCGCCGTGGCACTCCGGACAGACTTCGACTTCCTGTCCCGAACCGCCGCACTGCGGACAGACGTTGTTGGCGAACAGTCCCCGGTTGCCCTTGACCTTGCCCGTGCCGGCGCACATGGAGCAGGGCTTGCTTTTGCCTGAGCTGACCGCGCCCGAACCGCCGCAGCGGCCACAGGTGTCGGGAACGCTCAGCGTGAAACTCTTGGTCGTGCCGGAGAACGCTTCCTCCAGGGAAATCTCGACGGGATATTCGACATCCTCGCGCACCTGGCGCGGCGCCTGCCGCATACGCCCTGCGGGCTGACTGAAGCCGCCGAAGCCGCTTGGGGCGCCGCCGCCGGCCGCGCCACCGAACAGCGACGACAGGAAATCGTCCAGGCCGCCCGTGCCGAAACCACCGAAGTTCACGTCGCCCTGGTAAGCGCCGCCGCCGCCGCCGGAGGGTCCGCCCTGGCCGAACGCCTTCCACTGATCGCCGTACTGATCGTACTTGGAGCGCTTGTCCGCGTCGCCCAGAACGTCGTAGGCTTCGCCGACATCCTTGAACTTGTCCTCGGCGCTCTTGTCGCCCGCGTTCACATCAGGATGGTGCTGACGCGCCAGTTTTCGGTAAGCCGATTTGATTTCCTGCTCCGTCGCCGTCTTCGGAACACCCAGGATTTTGTAATAATCTTTATAATCGATCGCCATGCTCATGCCTTCTCTTGCCGCAGGTTATCTGTCTGTTGATATGATACCCCATTTGAGCGCGGGACTATCAATATAGTTAACGAATTATTCCTCATTAGAGTTCCTCAATCAACAGAACTCTGATCGTGGAGGAGGTATAGTAGATTGCGCCGGAACAAATGTGTCCCGTCGTAATCTCAATCGCCCGGACCTAACTCACCGTGAAATTCGTTTCTCACCCTTCGGTCGCCACGGACCGGGCGTCGCTTCTGGAACTGGCGATCACATTTCTGCGTCTGGGCGCGACGGCTTTCGGCGGCCCGGCGGCCCATCTCGCGATGATGCGCTCGGAATTCGTGGACCGGCGACGCTGGCTGACAGAAGGGGAGTTTCTGGATCTGATCGGGGCATCGAACCTGATCCCAGGTCCAAGCTCCACGGAGGTGGCGATCTTTATCGGGCTGCGGCGCGCCGGATGGATCGGGCTGATCCTGGCGGGGGTGTTTTTTATCCTGCCGGCCGCGCTGATCGTCACCGCAATCGCCTGGGCGTATGTCCGGTTTGGACATCTGCCGCAAATGGGCGGGGTTCTTTACGGCGTCAAGCCCGTGATCATCGCCGTGGTCGTTCAGGCGCTGTGGGCGCTTGGCCGAACGGCGCTCAAAACACGTCTGATATCCCTGGCGGGGGTCATATCGCTGGTCTTGTGTTTCTTGGGGGCGCCGCCGCTCGCCCTGCTGCTTGGATCGGGCGCGCTGCTGGGCGTGCGCGGGTGGCTGCGCGAGCCGGCGCCGCGACCGATCAAACCCCTCCTCGCCCTAACGGCCCTGGCGGTGCTCCTCACGGCTTTACCGCTGGCGCTTACGCTGATCGAACCGCACGGAGCACAGCCCATCGGGCTGTCGCCGATCTTTCTGGTCTTTGCCAAAGTCGGATCGCTGGTGCTCGGCAGCGGTTACGTGCTGCTCGCTTTTCTGAGAACCGACTTGATCCTGCGCCTCCACTGGCTGACATCAGCCCAGCTGCTCGACGCAGTTGCGGTCGGTCAGCTGACGCCCGGCCCGGTGTTCACCACGGCGACCTTCATCGGCTACATCCTCGCGGGTCCCATGGGAGCGCTTGTGGCGACACTCGGCATCTTCCTCCCTGCCTTTCTGTTCGTAGCCATTGCCGGACCTCTCGTCCCACGCATCCGCCGCTCTCCCGTCGCCGGATCGTTCCTCGATGGGGTCAACGCCGCAGCGCTGGCGCTGATGGCCTTCGTCGCCTGGCAGCTCGCCCGCGCCGCCTTCGTGGATGGGCTAAGCGTAGGAATCAGCATCGCCGCCGCCATTCTTCTCTTCCGGTGGCGCGTCAACTCCGCCTGGCTGGTGCTCGCCGGCGCGGTCATTGGCTTGCTGTTCCATTCGTATTAGCTATGTCCGCCAGAAAACGCGCGAGCGATCAGAAAGGCCGCGCCCGCCGCGAGGCCGCCGATGACGACCGTCTGCATGGCGCTGCGCAGTGCGGGCGCTCCGGTCGCTCGTCCCTTGACGCCGCCGAAAACAGCCAGGGCAATGAGAGTAACGACCGCCGACCAGATCAGCGCCGTCTGCGCATGCGGCACAATGAAGTAAGGGCTGAGGGGGATGGCGCCGCCGGCGATATACGCGCCTGCAATCGTCATCGCGCTCGTGAGAGAGCGTTTCGGATCAGGTTCTTCCAGCCCCAGCTCAAACCGCATCATGAAATCGATATACGCCTCGGGACGCTTTTGCAGCGCCGCAACGATCGGCGCGCTTTCCTCGGCGGTCAGCCCATACGACTCAAACACCTCCGAGACCTCCCGCGCCTCGACTTCAGGAAGATGTTCAACCTCATATTTCTCCCGCGCCCGCTCGCTGACATAATGCTCCGCGTCGCCGCGCGCGGCCAGATAACCACCCAACCCCATCGCAATCGATCCGGCGGCGACCTCCGCCAGCCCCGCCGTGATAACGAGATGCGACGCCGCGACGACGCCCGTCAAGCCCGCAGCCAGCGCGAACGGGACCGTAAGGCCGTCCGACATCCCGATCACGATGTCACGGACGAGCTCAGTCGACGTAAAATGCTTTTCGACATGTGGAGTTTGAGGCATGAAGTAACCTTCCGATCTTATTTCTGCAATGGCAAGCGCGAGAAATAAGTTCCGGCGGGACCACAAGAGTCAGCGTTCAAGATACGCCGCCGCGAATTGATCCGGCAGCGTATAAAGTTCGTTCTTCAGATAGTCGAACTCAGTAAAGGCGTCCAGCCACTCGAAGAACAGCTCCTCGGTAATGTGTTTTCGCAGAGCGACTTGAAACGCAATAATATTCGCTTGGGAGAGAAACGGGATCGTCGTCGGCGTTTGATAGTCCCCGTCGTAACGGCCATTGAGATAATATGTCGTGAACCAGCCAATCTTCGGTATTCTCGTGTCAAACTCCACCGGCTGAGTAATCTTCCCGGAAAGAACGTTCCGCGCGCCCACAAGCCAAACCAGGAGATTGGCATTCCAATGCGCGCCTTTGATGGCGAACACTGAGCCGACCCATGAATCGATCTCTACTGGTTTCAGATATTTCCACAGGAAAAACATGACTGCGGATACATCACTGTCGGTTTCCCACCAGTGGATCTGCTGACCTTCCAATGGCGGTCCTGGCAGCACGGTTCCAGGGCGAAGATCGTCTCCATCCCAGAATTGCGCCCCCATTGGCCAGCGTCCCAGCGTATTCAAGACGTCCATGCGAAAGTCAGGGTAAGAGTCGCTCACATCGTTTGGATACTGGGTAACGAACGCCGAAATAACATCCGTCGCCAGCGCCCCATTCGATGTACGCCCCCCAGCCTTCGCTGCGAGAATCGGCAGCAGATAGTGGAGCCAGTCCGACCATTCGCCGTCAAGCTTCCCAAAAGCGCTCGTTCCGCTGCCTATTTCATCCAAGTACTTGATGAGGTTTTCGAGAGGCAGATCATCTGGAGCCGTGGTCATAAGCTCCGAATATATCTTCCGCTTGTCCGTCATAAACCATGCCTCCCCCATCGGGAAACTCGGCTTCGGGAAATAATCCGTCATACGTTCGATTGCGTCGGCGTCCGGACCATGGCCGGGACGCCATAAAAACTCGTTCATTGTGCTTTCCGTAAGACGGCGAGGGTCATCACATTCGAGACCTGAAAACCGAGGTGGAGATAGAGACGCAGGGGGCGCGGGCCAAGATGCCGCCACGTCCCGATCTGAAACACCCGGCCGGGCGCGCCGTATTGGCGCTGAAGTTCCTGAAGGCATCGGATCAGCGCATAACGCCCCAGTCCTTGATGGGAGAACTCCGGCAGTACGGCCAGTTCTTCAACGGACATGATCTCCCCCCACCGCTCCGGACGGCAGCCGCCGTAGCACGAGACGACTATTTGTCCGTCATATTCCAATCCGATCCAGGTATTACGGATATCTTCGTATGCGGATGCATGGGCGATCGTCTCGGCCCAATCCGTTTCACGATAGGAGGCCGGCTTGGGGAAATCCAGCGCGGCGTGCGCCCGCGTGTGGACGGAGGCGTATTCGGGAAGACGCGAGGCGTCAAACGCCGTTTCGCGGACGCCGAGCGGCAAAGTGGGGAGCGTAAGACGCCCGAGCAGATCTTCCGCCGCTTGCAGCGTGATGTCTCCGGCCTGCATTTCGAAGCCCAACATCGGCAGCATGCCGGCAAAGTAGATCGTGAGGGAGGGAAAGGCGCCGCGAATACTAAGGGTGAGTTTTTCATCGCCCGAGTCTAGAAATGCCGACTTGATTTCCTGGAGAGCTTCCTGTAGGATTTCGTAGCGCCGATCCCAATCCGATGGGATGAGATACTTGAGGCTCCAACCAATGCGGCGGCCAAATGCCTGGCCAGCGTGCGTCGGAACAACAAAGACCGTTTGATTTCCCCCCGGCTCTTCTAAGTCCGCGAGGAAGTTTTCCGTTTGAGACGGCGTGACACAGAGCATCGGAAAGACATCTTGAACGGCGCGACGGAAGTCACAAAAATGCTGGACATAATCGGCCTGGGCGATGGGAATGATCATATTCCCACTATCGGCGCGGCCAGCATGGCTGCTAAAGGATCAGCACACAAAGACTTGGGCTATGGATACTTCGCCAAATACTCCCGCGCCTGCTGCGCGGCGTCGGCGTCATCCATGGCAATCACCTTACGCCACTGCGCTCGCGCCTGCGCCTTCTGACCAGCTTTGTAAAGCACATAGCCATAGCATTTGTATACGATTGGCTCTTCAGGAATCGGGGTAAGCGCCTTTTGACATTCAGAAAGTGCGGCTTTCGTATCCCCCTGGCTAGCCAATAACTCGGCGTAATCACTACGAATGACCGGGTCGTCAGGCTTGATTTGCAGACCAATGGAATACTCACGCCGGGCCTCATCGAAATCGCCGTGTTTGTAGGCGATGAAGCCAAGGTTATCGTACGCGTTGGCGTACTTCGGGTTGATGGCCAGCGCACGCTGAAACTCGGCGATGGATTCCTGTCGGCTGTGATGGAGTAAATACAAATCGTATCCCAGATTGTTATGGGCGGTTGCGCTGCGAGGATCTTGTTTTACAGCTTCCTGCGCTTCGGCCAGCGCATTCTGATAATCGCCTCGCCGCACAAAGGTATATGAAAGATTGGTGTGATAAGCCGCATGCGTAGGATCAATCCGGATCGCTTCCTTGAGTTCGGCCACAGCTCCGTCGAGTTGATGTGCGCGCCGAAGATCAAGCGCGAATTTCCCATGGACCTTGGCGCTGCCTGGTTCGATTTGCAAAGCTTCGCGATAAGAAGCGACGCCGCCGACAATGTTGCCCTGACGCAGCAGAGCACTCCCAAGCATTTCGTGCGCCATATAGTCGCGAGGAGCAATCAGGATCGCCTGACGCGCAATAGCGGCAGCTTCAGGATATTTGCGCTTGATTATCAGCAAGGAGGCAAGATCCACCTTTGCGGGGGCGTTTTGCGGATCATATCGAATAGCCATGCGAAATTCTGAAATCGCCTCGTCGCTCTTATGCTGATAATCAAGCGCTTCCGCAAGACAGAAATGCGCTCCG
Source organism: Capsulimonas sp. (assembly GCF_039929585.1). Taxonomy (NCBI): domain Bacteria; kingdom Bacillati; phylum Armatimonadota; class Armatimonadia; order Capsulimonadales; family Capsulimonadaceae; genus Capsulimonas; species Capsulimonas sp. Next base: position 24,485 of record NZ_JBDSQY010000002.1, on the reverse strand, counting down.
GCATCGTGGGGATAGCTGCGAAGCAAACCGCGCATCTCTGAGACCGCAAGGTCATATTTCTTTTGACGTATCAAAACCAAAGCATAATTGTTGTGGGCAAAGGTGTCGCTGGGATCAAGCATCATGGCGAGCTTGAAATCGCGTGCGGCGCTCACATCGTTATTCTGGCGTACTTCTGCGCGACCAGAACTGTATGCCCAATTCGCGACCGTCTTTCGAAAAGCGGCGAGGAGACAGAATAAGATGAGGATTACCGCCAGCACCACCAGCGGCGGCGTCCATTTTTTGTCAATCGGCATTTGTTAAGATCTCTCGTGGCTACGGATACTTCGCCAAATACTCCCGCGACTGCTGCGCGGCGTCGGCGTCGTCCGAGGTAATTGCCTTGCGCCACATCTGCCGCGCCTTCACCTTCTGCCCGGTCTTATAGAGAATATAGCCGCAACACTTGTAAACCATCGGGTCGTCAGGAGGAGACTTCAGCGCCTTTTGATATTCGGCAAGCGCAGCTTTCATATCGCCTTGGTTCGCTAAGAGTTCACCCAAATCCGCATGAATCATAACATCATCAGGAGAGAATTTCAGCGCAAGACGGTATTCTTGCTCGGCCTGATCGACTTTGCCTTGACGAAAGAGAATGTAGCCGATGTTGTCATGTGCATAGGCTTCTTTGGGATCGAGAGTGACTGCAAGGCGCAGTTCCTTGAGCGCCTCTTCAGACTGGCCGAGCAGATAGAGATCGTACCCCACAGTACTATGATCAGCAGCGCTATCTGGACCGATTTTCACAGCTTCTCGCGCTTCCGCGAGGGCCGCTTGATAGTCTCCACGGTCATGAAGGACATAGGACAAATGCTGGTGGTAGCGGGCGTTTGCGGGAGCGATGCGGATGGCCTCTTTGTATTCCACAGCAGCGCCATCCAATTGGCGCGTTCGCCAAAGTTCAAGGGCAAACTGTGCATGGAGCTTGGCGTCATCAGGATCCAGGCGGATCGCCTCCCGATATGCGGCGACCCCGTCCGCGAAATGTCCCAGGCGCAGCAATACCCGACCCAACTCTTCCTGCGCAACGTAATTGCTCGGATCGCTCCGCACCGCCTGCTGAAGCAAAGGGAGCGCTTCCTTAAATTGATGTTTTAGGATTAGCGCATGAGCAAGAGCGACACAGGCATAGGAGCTTTGCGCGTCATAGCGAACAGCGAGACGCCATTCGGAAAGCGCCTCATCCTTCTTTCCCACATGACTCAAAGCATCCCCGAGGTCAAGATGGGTATCGGAGTGATATGGGCGCAGGCGCAGAGCGGCGCGCAACTCTGGAATCGCCAAGTCGTACTTCTTCTGATCCATCAGAACAAGAGCGTAAGACCCGTGCGCACGGGGATTGCCTGGATCAAGAATCGTGGCAAGTCTGAAATCTCGCGCAGCAGATACGTTGTTATGCTGGGTCAATTCCGAAGAGCCGGAACGCAATGTCCACGTGGCGACCGCCTTACGAAAAGCGGCGAGGAGACAGAATAAGATGAGGACTACCGCCAGCACCACCAGCGGCGGCGTCCATTTTTTGTCAATCGGCATTTGTTAAGATCTCTCGTGGCTACGGATACTTCGCCAAATACTCCCGCGACTGCTGCGCGGCGTCGGCGGCATCCGGGGTAATTGCCTTGCGCCACATCTGCCGCGCTTTCGCCTTCTGCCCGGTCTTATAGAGAATATAGCCGCAACACTTGTAAACCATCGGGTCGTCTGGCGGAGACTTCAGCGCCGTTTGATATTCGGCAAGCGCAGCTTTCGTATCTCCCTTGCGCGCCAGGAGTTCACCAAGGTCAGCATGCAATATGGCTGTGTTGGGCTCGATCTGGATAGCGAGCAGATACTCTTGCTGCGCCTGATCGAGTTTGCCTTGAAAAAATAGAACGCAGCCCAGGTTATCATGCGCGGGGGCGTCTTTTGGGTCGATGGTCAACGCGAGGCGCAGTTCCTTTAGCGCCGCTTCCGGCTGATGGAGCATAAACAACTCATAGCCGATGCTGTTATGGACCGACGGGCTTTTGGGATCCAGCTGCAGCGCCTGCTGCGCTTCCACAAGCGATCGTGAGTAATCGCCTCGAAGGTAAAGCGCATACGCTAAATAACGATGGTAAGGCGCATGCGTCGCGTCGTGACGGATCGCTTCGCCATACTCCACAATGGCTCCGTCCAGCTGGTGCGCATTGCGCAAGTTATAAGCAAATCGTTGGTGAAGTTCAGCGTTCTCCGGCTCTATGTTCAAAGCCTCGCGATAAGCAGCGATCCCGTTTTGAAGATTGCCCTGGCGAAGATAAGCACATCCGAGCGCCTCGTATGCGACATAGTCGTCGGGCATGTATCGGACAGCCTGCTGCGCAACAGCATCCGCCTCCACATACTTATGAGTATGGATTAGCGCCCAAGCAAGAGCAGTGTAGGCAGGACTGCTTCTTCCTCCATACTGGATTGAAAGACGCCATTCCGCAATAGCCTGGTCGGCCTTGCCTTCATCATGTAACGCTTCTGCAAGATTGTAATGGCCATATGTCGACGAAGGATGAAGGCGTATTTCCGTGCGCAATTCGCGGATCGCTTCCGCAAACTTTTTTTGGCGGAGCAAAGCCACTGCATAGTAATCGCGCGCAACGTAGTCGTTGGGATCAAGGAGGACGGCAAATTTGAAATCTCGCGCAGCAGATACGTTGTTATGCTGGGTTAATTCCGAAGAACCGGAACGCAATGTCCATGTGGCGACCGCCTTACGAAAAGCGGCGAGGAGACAGAACCTGCGGGTCTTAAGATGAGGATTGCCGCCAGCACCACCAGTGGTGTCGTCCATTTTTTGTCAATCGGCATTCGGCAAATCCTCGGCGAGGCTCTTCGGGAAGTGAGCGACCATCATCTTTCAGTAACTGATGATGGCATATTCCGCGCCGAATTCCGATTGTGACGTGATGGGCTTATTTGTGTGGGGTCGGTTTCGTGTTTGGGTCGAGGGCCTGAAATTCGCTTTCGGGCATCGTGGCGATACGGCCGTCGGCGTAGAGGACTTCACGGACTTTTTGGTCCAGAAATCGCAGTACGAAGTGGCGGATCATATGCGGTTCGTGATCGCAGCAGATGATCGTATCGCCGCCCGGGCGAGGGTGACTGCTGTAGTCGTAAACATACTGCGCGGGGTTTACGCCGAACGGCGGCTCGTAGTTCGCCCCCGGCTGACCGGAGGGGCAGCTAAAGGTCTGGTCCTGGCCGAAAATATAGAACTTGATGTCCTGGAACTTCTTTGGAGGAACGCCGCCGTGATCGTTCTTATAACTGACATAGCCGGTATGAATGGCCTTCAGCTGAAATTTGCATTGATCGAGTTTGGACTGGTCACGTCCTGCGTAGAGACTGTCGCAAAACCAGATTGCGGCGAGTATGGGAACCGCGAGAAGCGCGAGAATGATCCAGCGAATGTTCTTTTCGTTCATGAGTGATGATCCTCGGCCTTAAACTCAGGCAAGCGTCATCGCTCACGGTTTGCGGCAGGATTTAGGTAGCAAACGAGCGCTGGCGCCGGATTGCAAATATCGCTTCGAGATTCTTTCTCGGGCGCAATGGATAATATAACTATAACGCTTCGTTCGACCAAAGCCGAGCCGCTTCAATAGGGCGCGATCCTTGCAGGAATGGCTGGCCTGTGATCCGCTCCAGCGCCGCAGCGACACTCCAGTGGGTATCACACTGGTACTCACGATCGTCGGACTGCAGAATTCGCGTCAGCGCCGGCAAGGCGCGCTGCTCGCCCAGGGCGCCCAGCACGGCGATCGCCGTCTCCAGAGCGATCTGATCCCACCGGCTGCGCAGTGGCCAGTCCAGCACGCCGATCAACGCGAGGCGCGCGCTTTCCTCATGCTCGCCCAGACATTCGGCGTAGGCCGCCTGCGCCAGCAATTCGATCCCTACTGAGCGTGGCTGAAACTCTTCCCGCGCCGACAGTTCTATCGCCCACGCCATGCAATCGGCGGATCGGGCCAGGAGCTCGCACCGGGCTCGATCGTACTGAGCCTGCAAGCCGTCGTCACCGCAATCCGCGCAAATCGTATCCCAGGGGCTGCTCCAATAACGCTCGCAGACTTCCATCAGCGCCGGCGGATCGGCGGTCCAGGACGGCGTCAGCGCGGCCCTCTGCCTTTTCCAGCCTTTGAGCACATTCGTAAGCATTATGGACGTCCAAACTTTCGCGCCGCGCCTGCGAAGCTAGCAAGCGGGCAAATGATTGCTCTTTTCACAATACCACAGTTTTGGGTGATTCTAGACTGGCCCAAACGAACAATTTTGACAAAGCTTGGGGGATAACTCCATTATAAAACCAAAGGTTCGTCCGTGGGGGAGGCATTTGTTTTGGAGGCGACGCGCCGGGCAAGGGTCTTTCGGATTTCGCCGAACGCGTGCCGCCCGCCGACCAGCAAAACCACGGCGACGACGAAGTAGATCCAAACAGGGAGATTGCGGCTGAAGAGGAGAATGTAACCATACGGCATCACCCAAAAGAAGACGCCCAACACGATCTGCGGAAGCACGGGACGCTGCAGGCGGACGCGCGCGGCGAGCCAGGCCATGGTCCCCCAGAACAGCGGGTGATGGGCGATATAAAGCACACCGAACACGATGGGATCAACCTCGTAACGGAGACTCAGCGTATGAACGTGCGCCCAAAGATGTGTCAGCATAATCGGTTTTTAGTCGAACGGAATCTGCGGCGGCGCAAGCAAATGTCCGGAGACGCGGCAGGCGTCGAAATAAGCGGCGGCGGCGTCCCGTGTTTGGGGATAATACGCGGCCGCGCCGGGAAACAGTTCCGGTTCTACTGAGATCGGGACGGACCACGCGGCGTCCATTGCGACGGTCAGCTCGCGTAACATTTGGGCCTCATCGGCGTCGATCAGCGTCACACGGTTGAGCGTCTCCAAGCCCAGAGCATATTGTACCAGGATTTCCAGGCTTGGATGGCGGCTGTGCTGCAAATGCTCATCCAGGAGCCGCTCCCGATGGGCAGGATCCGTCACAGGCTCAAAGGCGGCGCGCGTGCGCCACGCCTTGGTATTTTGCGGCAGGAGAGCGATGCCGGGAAGCGCCAGCGTCGCGGGACCGTCGAAGATCAGGAGCGCATGCGGATAGCCGCGCCGAATTTTGTCGGCGAGCAAAGGCGTCTGCGCATTCGTGGACAGATGAACCCAGTCATGCAGTCCCAGCATTCGATCCCGGCGCTTGGCGCCGGCGCGCGGCGCGACGCCGTCGGCGGCCAGCACGCTCGCACAACGCAGCATCCCGCATTGCAGGATATGCGGCAGATAGTGCAGCGGCGCGGCGTGATAGAGCATGGCGGGCGCGGCGTTCATAGCGCCCCCGCCTCGGCGAGCTGGCGACGCATGACATCCACTGCGGAGGAGTTCGCGGCGGCCGCCCGGTCGATTGTCAGCACGAACTCCACGGTCTGCTGCGCCACGGGCATGCGCGGCGTGCTAACACGATAGCGATGGTAGCGACTGGGCAGCAATGTCGCCGCTCCGCGCGCGGCCATCGCCTCCAGCAGAGTGTCGGCGGGAATATTGCCGTGGGTGCTGTAGCTGATCAGCGCCCAGCGCGCCGGCAGCGCGTCCACTAAACTCGTCAGCGCGTCCAGCGCCAGCCTCTTGCGATTGAAAGGCGAGCGGCGGTCCAGACGCCAATCCTTGCGGATCGCGGATTTCGTCCCGCGCGCCACCGGCCCAATCTCCGGCTTGTCCCAAAGCGCCAGCGTGTTCAGCAGGTGATAGTTGCTGCTATAAGGGTGCTGATTGTAAGGCGGGTCCAGATAGGCGATCGTCATTGGCTGGTCTACAATCGCGCTCCAGTTCGCCGCCAGACGGCCGGCGTCCATGCACGTCACCCGATGGCTGTGCGGGCTGTCATACAAGACAGGCGTCGGCACGCGCAGGTCGCTGAGGATCCGGTAAAGCGCATCCCCGGTCTTCCCGCCCCACCCCCGATGGTAGGCTTTGAAGATGCCGCTAGTGTTACTGGCGTAAGATGCAGCGTAAAGCAGCGGGGCGACTAAATAAGCATGCATTTCCGGCGTCAGCAGCCCCTGATCCTTCCACTGCGCAATCGTCTCCCGAATGGCGTCGAGCCGCGCGCCGTTCTCGTGCGTGAAGAAACATCGCTCGCGGTCCGGATCGGGGTGCTCATCGTCAACGGGGCAGTAATTGTCGGAAATATAACCATGATCGACGGGCGGCAGCGCATTGAGATCTTCCAAAAGCTCCGCGCCTCCCTCGGGCGCGGCGTTCAAGCCGATGTAGCACCCGTTGATCGTCTCGGCGTACGGCTCCCAATCGTTCGCCACGACTTGATAACCCTTTTGTTTGGCCCACCGGGAGACGACGCCGCTTCCGGCGAAGAGATCGGCGAATACCCCCTGAGTCTCGCCCGTGCTCATGACGGCGGCGGCGATCAGCGGGAGCAGTTTACGCTTGTTGCCCAGATAAGGGATGAGCTGTGAGTACAGATAATCGTCGGTACGCGCGGCGGAATGACGGCGCGAATGGTAGGGGTCGGACAATTTCATATCGTAGTCACTGCGGCGGAAATGCGCGACAGTAAAAAGGCCTCCCGTGATATTTCGAGGATAGCGTAATTTTATGGCGAAGCAAGCAAGCAAAACTCGAATTCCCTTTGTACCGTGAATCCACCCAAATCTTCCAAAGCATTTTTACTGGTTTTTGTGTCACTCGCAAAAAAAGCCCCCATTCCGGAAAGGAATGGGGGCGATTTGAGAAAAAATATTTGTAAAGGCGAAATTTCGGCCTCTTAGTAAGGCCGATGAGCGGCGAGTCGCGGAGGAACGTACTTGCCTCCGGCTATGGAATTTCCAGAGGCCGCCGGCGCCGGGGAAGCCGACGTTGTGATCCTTTGCAGCGTCTTCTGCTCATCCGGGGTCAGACTGTTGGGATTTTGTTTCGCCTTCATCATCAGCGCATAGGGACTATACTTGACCTCTGGCTTGGGTTTTGGGCCAAAAACAAAGAAGGCAGCCACCACAAGCATGAGAAGCAGGGCGCCAATCACGGCGGCTGCGAGTTTCACAGAAATCGGCGATTTTTCCGTCTTCAGTTCTGTCGAAGAGACAGTCAACATAATTCTCTCGCTTTCTGGCGGCGGCTTTGATCGCCGCCGCCAGCAGGCAGTTTCTGATTACAGATTGGCGTCGTCTTCCGATGTAAAGTGATAGTAGAAGCCGCTCGGATTTTTCTGGGTAAGATAAGCAAGCGTAACAGACTTCACGTGGCCGTCGCACCACAAAACATTGTCGGTTCCCTGATGGCGCGCAAATGTGCGCGGAATGTCTCCCGCCGCGCCAAGGCCCGGATATGCGCCGCTTGTATCGATGGTTCCTTGGCTTGCTTTATTCGACCACTGCACCGTCCAGGAAAAATAGCCCGGCGCTCCAGCATCCGGGTAGCCGGAATCCAAGACTAACGCAGTGCCGCTAGGGTCCTGAATATCTCCCATTTTATGATCGGCAATATTCGTGGAAATCGGCGCATTCGCTTTTTCAGGAACCCACGAAGAATAATCATACGCCTGATTGATTCCATAGCTTCCATAGTGACTGTCGGTTCGATTTTTGTAGACCGGATCAATACTGTCATCCGGGCAATTGAACACACCTTCACTCTTCACATAGGGATAGATTGCATCCATCCACTTGTAATCACTGCCAGCGCCCGATGTCGCCCATCCATTGGCGCCATAAAACGACCTGGGCATCGTCTCATCGTTATCTTGAACATACTGCATGATGCCGAGGCCAATCTGGCGCTCGTTTGAGGCGCAACTGATCTGGCGGGCTTTCTCACGAGCCTGTGCAAAGACCGGGAAGAGGATAGCGGCGAGAATCGCGATAATTGCTATCACAACGAGGAGTTCAATCAAAGTAAAACCGCGCGTGCTATTGCGTGAAATCTGGGGCAAATGGTGCATATTCTTTCTCCCTGACCGAAGAACCGATTTTATATCGATGATAGCGTAACAGCATAAGTGTCAGCCCGGCATTGGGAGATAGACGAGGTATTCATCACGACTTTGAGAGGAATATCTTTTTCTTGACAAGCTTATTATACGCAATCGCGCGAAGAAGCAACAAGAGAATTCCATAGCGAAACATGGAAAGTATTGACATCTAAAATGTTTGCATTGCCACAAAAACAAGACGCGCAGCATTTGCATTGTTTTGCAAGTGCTGCGCGCTAAATGAACAAGATAGAGCGTACTACTTTATATCTTACACGTCGAATATTACCACTTGGCGCGGCGTTCGGCCACAGGAAGGGGATGCTCTTCCAGGTACTCATCGTATGTTCCACGGAAGTCGATCAGACCTTCGGGCGTGAACGACAACACGCGAGTGGAAACTTCGGAGATCAAATCACGGTCGTGCGAGACGACGAGCACGGTGCCGGGGAAGGTCGAAAGGCCTTCGGCGAGCGCGGAGACCGCTTCCAGGTCCAGGTGGTTCGTCGGTTCGTCGAAGATGAGGATCGGATCCTTCATCAGCATGAGCTTGGCGAGCAGCAGACGGGCGGCCTCGCCTCCGGAGAGCGCCGAAGTCGGCTTGAGCGCGTCGTCGCCGGCGAAGAGCATGCGGCCGAGCATGCCGCGTACGACCTGCGGGCCTTCGTCGGTCACATACTGCATGATCCAATCCAGCGCCGTGGAGCTGTCATTAGGCATCAGGACGCGGTAGTCCTGCGGATAGTAACCCCAGCTTGCGCCGAAGCCCCATTTGGCCGATCCCGAATCCGGCTCCAGCTCGCCGATCAGGCAGCGAATGAGCGTCGTCTTGCCAACGCCGTTTCCGCCAATGATCGCGATTTTGTCGCCGCGCACGATTTCCAGATTGACGTTGTCCAGAATTTTGCGGCCATCAAAAGACTTGGTCAGCCCCTCAACCTCAAGAATTTCACGACTGGATGGCTTGGTCTGTTCGAAACGAATAAACGGGCGCTGGATATTCGAGCGCTTCATTTCGGCGGGGGCGAGACGCGCCATTTCCTTGCGGCGCGACTGCACCTGAGAGGAGCGCTGGCCGGCGGCGAAGCGGGACACGAACTCCTGAAGCTGCGCGATCTTCTTGGCCTTGTCCCGATTGCCGGATTCGACCCGGTCACGCGCCTGCATCTTGTGCTCCACCATGTCGTCGTAGTTGCCGGGGTAGACAATAATGGTGTCGTAGTCGATATCGGCGACATGGGTGCAGACGGCGTTCAGGAAGTGACGGTCGTGCGAGATGACCAGCAGTGTTCCCTTGTACTCGTAGAGGAAGTCCTCCAGCCAGTGGATCGACTCTAGGTCCATGTGGTTGGTCGGTTCGTCGAGCATCAGCGCGTCGGGACCGGCGAACAGCGCCTGAGCGAGCAGCACTCGGAACTTGAAGTCGTTGGGCAGCGTGTTCATCGGGTCCGTGTGGCGCTCGTTGGCCAAACCGATACCGCGCAGGATCTCAGCGGCCTCGACCTCCGCTTCATAGCCGTTCTCATCGGCGATGATTGTTTCCAAGTCGCCGAGCCGGTTCATCATTTCGTCGGTGAACTCTTCGGCCTCGCACAGCTCATTGCGCTCTTTGAGCGCGTTCCAGAGCGACGCCTTGCCCATCATGACGGTGTCGATGATGCGCTCGTCGTCGTACTCGAACTGATCCTGCTTAAGCACGCCGAGGCGCTGCGGCTTGGAGATCGTCCCACGGTTGGAGGGCTCGATCTCCCCCGACAGGATCTTCATAAAGGTGGACTTACCGGCGCCGTTCGGGCCGGTCAAGCCGTAGCGGTTCCCCGGCGTAAACTTCACGCTGACGTTGTCGAACAGCGTCCGCGTGCCATAGGATTTAGAAACTTCGTTGACGATGATCATAGCTGAGACAGGTTCCCAAAGAGTGATTTGGACAAGAGTACGGGCGCGAAGCGCGCCGCGATTGACCTCTTATTATACCTGGTTTGAAGCAAGGGAGAGATGAAGCAAGCGAGGAAATGTTAGGAGAAAACGCCCGGCGGACAAGAGACAGCCGGACGCAAACAACGCTGGGGCGAGCGGAAGTATTTATGATGTCTGCTGGAGCGTATCGACTGCTTCGGCCAGATTCGTGGCTTCTTGTGTCAGAAACTTCGCTTCCTTGGTCAGCGATTCAGCCTCTTTCGTGAGGGTTTTTGCTTCCTCAGTCATGGCCTGGGAAACTTCCACCAGCGCTTTGGCTTCTTTCAAATGATCTTTGGGCACGTACGTTCTCCCGGTGAACAAATATTGACGCGAAAATAACCGCCGGCGTATGCGCGGCGACAGCTTTTATTATATCACAAAATCAGCATCGGGAATGAAAACGCCGTCAACTTATGCTTTTTCTCCCCGGTTCGCTGGGCCGGGGAGAAAAAGCATTTAGAAGATCTCGATTGCGCTCAGCGCTCCATTGGAGACATCGATGAGGATTAGGCCGCTGGCAGTGGGAAGCACGCCGGACAGTTCCTTGACGACGCCCTCGCCGCTGGCCTTGGCGGACCGCCCCAGCGTCTCGGCGTTCGCTCCGCCGATCCGCGTGTCGAGGGGCTGCGCGCTGGAGCGCACGCAATACAAACGAACCGTGTACGTCTGACCTTCGGGCAGCGCCGGCATGGGCAGCGCGTACTGGAACGTCCCGCGACGCTCCGTCGCGAATATTTCCTCGCCGTCCGCCCCCACGGCTTTGCCGCCAGTGACATAACAGTCGGCGGCGAACTCGCCGCTGGCGTCGTCCGAACCGCAGTTGATCTTGAGCAACGGGGCGAAAGGGTCGGTCTGCGCCGCCATTGAGGGATAGCTCGAAAGCGAGTACGGCAGGTCCGACGCGGCGACCGCGCGCCGCGCCGGTGAGGACGCCATGTCGAATGTCAGTGAGCCGCCTGCCGCGATCGCCTCGTGCGAGATCCAAAGCGGCGTATGCTCGGCTCCATTTAGGGTGACGCCGTTTACATAGAGATTCTCGGACGAGTTACCGGGAGCTTCGATGACCAGCTTCTTGCCGTCTTCGAGGGTCACAGTCGCCTTCGGAAAGAGCGGCGTGCTCAAGACATACGACGGATGTCCGGGGCAGAGCGGGTAGAAGCCCAGGGCGTTGAAGAGGTACCAGGAGGCCATCTCGCCGTTGTCTTCATCGCCGGGGAAGTCATCGGGCGTATATAGCACATCCATGGTCCGTCGCACCCAGTACTGGGTGCGCGAGGGGCTGCCCGCCACAGTGTATAAAAACAGGGCCAGGTGGGCAGGCTGATTGCTCTGCGCGTACTGACCGAATTGCACGGCGGCCATTTCGCTCATCTCGTGAATCTCATGGCCGTACGAGCCGACTTCGAACTTCGGCGACTGGTAGAGCATCTGGTCCAGCTTGCGAACCAGCGTTTCCTGTCCGCCCATCACGGCCATTAAACCGGCGGGGTCGTGCGGAACCGCCCAGGTCGACTGCCACGCGCTGCCTTCGACATATGGGCCGCCCCAAGAATACGGATTGAAGTTCGCCGGCCACGTTCCATCGGCGTTGCGGCCGCGCAGGAAGCCCGATTCGGCGTCATAAAGCTTACTGTAGCCGCCCGCCCGCGCGCGCAGCATTTCCTGATCCGCCGTGCGACCCAAAATGCCCGCAACCTGCGAGATACAAAAGTCGTCGTAATGATAATCGAGCGAGCGAGAGGCTGATTTATTGGCGGTTCCGGCGGCGATATAGCCCAGTTCGAGATAGTCGTTCAAACCGACCCGGCCATATAGATCGTGCGGATCGCCGGGAACGTTGGCGTCCTTCAGCAAACCTGCATAAGCCGTTTCCTGGTCGAAGCCCGTGACGCCCTTGACGAACGCATCGGCGATCACGGCGTCGATGTGCGTCCCGATCATGACCGCCCGGTAGCCGGGGCTCGGCCACTGCGGAAGCCAGCCGCCCTCTTTGTAGGCGTTGACGAACCCTTGCAGGATCTCGCCGTAACGCGCGGGCTGCAGGATCGACAGCAGCGGGAAGAGTGTCCGATAGGTATCCCAGAAGCCGCTGTCCGTGTACGCCACGCCCGGCAGCACTTCACCGGTGTAGGCGCTGTAGTGGACGGTTTCTCCGGCGGCGTCGGTCTCGTGCACCATGTGCGGATAGAGATGCGCTCGGTAGAGACAGCTGTAGAACGTGCGGTTCTGATCCGTCGTCCCGCCTTCGACTTCGATCCGGCTCAGCAGATCGGTCCACGTCGCGGACAGCTGCTGGCGCACCGCGTCAAAATCTTCGCCGCCGATCTCATGGCTCAGATTTCGGATCGCCTGTTCGGCGCTGATAAACGACGTGCCGATCTTCATCACCACGACCGGCGCGGCGTCGTCAAACTCGGCGACCGCGCCGATCTGCTCGCCTTCCAGCTCCGTCTGGCCAGCAACGACAGATCCGGCTTGAGTCGCATAAGCATTCGTGAACGGACGGTCAAAACGGGCGGCAAAGTAACAGGCGAAGTTGTCGGGGACGCCGCCGTGGTTCGTGCTCGATTTGCCCGTGATCAAATTCTCGCCTGCATGGATCTCAATGCCGTGCGGCGCATCAATCAGCACCCGTCCCGTAAGACCGGCAGCGAACGTAAAGCGAAAGATCCCGCAGCGCTCCGTGGCGGACATCTCCATCCGCGTCCCATCCTCCGCCAGCACCACTGAAAGATAATCGGGATGCACGGCAAGGTCTTCCGGCCGGTAAGAAACCGTGCGCGCTTCGGGGTTGACCACCAAATCGCCTGTCTGAGCCATAATCCCGATCACGCCGTAATCCGCCATCCACGGCGACGGCTGGCGCGTGGCGCGCAGCGTATGGATCGTGGGCGTATTGGGGTCGAAGAACCAGCGGCCATCGGCATTCTGGAGGGTCCAATGGGTCATGCCCCACGGCGCGGCCACCAGCGGCAGCGAGTTGCCGCGGGAAAAATTATGCTGGGAATTGGTTCCCTGCAGCGGATTAACAAAGTCAAGAGGATTAAAAGTCATGGAATTGCCTGGGTAATGGTTCGTTCACGCCGTAGTTTTGCCGTTCTAGAATACCCCAGAGCGGTTCGCCTTGCATCATTTCAGAGCAATTCGCCCTGCATCGGAGCGCGCGGCGGCGGCGTCAGTCCCAAATGTTCGTAGGCCGCCCGGGTCGCCATGCGGCCCCGGGGGGTACGCTGCAAAAAGCCGTGCTGCATCAGATAGGGCTCGTAAACATCCTCGATCGTCTCGCGCTCCTCGCTGATGGCCGCCGCGATCGTTTCGACGCCCACCGGACCGCCGCCGAACTTCTCGATCAGCGTGCGCAGCAGCTTGCGGTCGAATTCGTCCAGTCCTAGCGCGTCCACCTCCAGCATCGATAGCGCCGCCGCCGCCACTTCCTTGCTGATATGGCCATCGGCGCGCACCTGCGCGAAGTCTCGCACACGCTTGAGAAGTCTATTCGCGATACGCGGCGTGCCGCGCGATCGTTTGGCCAGTTCCACCGCCCCGGTCAGATCCAGACTCACGCCCAAAATCGCCGCCGAGCGCACGATGATTTCGACCAGATCATCCGTCTCATAGAATGTAAAGTTCTGCTGAATCCCAAATCGGTCTCGGAGAGGCGACGTCAAAAGCCCGGCCCGCGTCGTCGCGCCGACCAAAGTAAACGGATTGACATCCAGCTTCACGGTCCGCGCCGAAGGCCCCTGCCCGATCACGATATCGACCTGGTAATCCTCCATCGCCGAATAAAGAATTTCTTCCACCGTGCGCGACAGCCGATGGATCTCATCGACAAACAGCACGCTCCCCGGCTCCAGGTTCGTCAGGATCGCGACCAGATCTCCCGGCCGCTCGATCGCCGGCCCGGACGTCGCCCGCAGCGTCGCACCCATTTCATTGGCGATGATCAGCGAAAGGCTCGTCTTCCCCAGTCCCGGCGGCCCATGGAGCAGCACATGATCCAGCGCCTCCCCCCGGCCCTTCGCGGCCTGGAGAAAGATCGACAGGTTCTCTTTAATCTTCGCCTGCCCAATAAACTCCCGCAGCCACCGAGGCCGCAGAGAGTATTCATCGCGGTCCTCATCCGCCATGTCAGAGGAGATCATCCGTTCGGTCATAATTTCTTTCCTCAACGTTGTTTCACGTGGAGATAATGTACCAGAGATTTGGGGAAGCGTCAAACGAAACGGGGCGGTGGTTGTATATCCCCGACGCAGTCCCTATTCCCCCGGCGCTAAAGCGCTTTCCCCCTTTTTCCCAACAAGCTGCTTCGCAGGGTAAAAGGGGTGCTGATAACTGCCGTCCATTCACTCGTTACGTAGCCGTGAGGAGTTTGTTTGCGACAGCGCCGTAACTCTTCAAACCTACTTGTCGAACGAGCAGGGCTGACAATGAGTGGCTCCCCTTTTACCCTGCGAAGCAGCTTGTTGGGAAAAAGGGGGAAAGCGCTTTAGCGCCGGGGGAATAGGGACTCACGCCGCTACTTCCCACTCCCCGTCAGAATATTCAGCGCGGCGCGCAGGGCCTCGCCCATATTCGTCTTGTCCACGATCTCTTTCATCGCGCGGTCGGCAGCCTTGCGGGCGTCGTTGCGGTTGTAGCCGAGGTTGACGAGGCCTTCGACGACGTCCTCGAAGATATCCTGCTCCGTCGGGGCCTGGCTGATCGCCGTCATGCGATCGGACTTGCGCTCCCAGACCATGGCGCTGATCTTTTCTTTGAGTTCTAAGATCAAGCGCTGGGCGGTTTTGAGACCGAGTCCGGGAATGCGAATGAGGGTCTTGGTGTCTTCATTGGCGATGGCGCGGGCGAGGGTGTCGGCGTCCATGGCGGAAAGGACGGAGAGGGCGACTTTGGGGCCGACGCCGGTGACGCCGATCAAGAGTTCGAAGACGCGCTGGTCGCCGGGCTGGGAGAAACCATAAAGGGCGATGTCGTCCTCGCGGACGATGGTGTGGATGTGGAGCAGCGTTTTTTGTCCAACCGGAGGCAGCGCCGTCAGAACACTGACGGGGACCGCGACTTTGTACCCCACCCCGCCGACATCAAGGACGATATAGGTGGCTTCGACGCGCGCGACGACGCCGTTCAAATGTGCGATCATATCTTGGGAACGTCCTTTAGTCGCCGATGGCGAGTGTGCGGCGGAGGCACGAGATCAGCGTCTCCTGCTGCGCTTCGGTCAGAGGGCGCGTTTCGGCGGGGTCGTAGTGACCGCCAAAGTTGCTGTCCGCGAAGACTTGCTCGGAAAACTCACGCGTTGATGCGTACCTTGGATAGATATGCATGTGCACATGGGCGTCCTGGTTCATCAGAAACATGAAGTTGAAATGATCGGGCGCAAACAACGTCGCAAGCGCCCGCTTGAACTGGCCCGCGATCTCCCACAGCGCATCGCGCTCCTCGGGAGAAAGCGCGGCGACATCGGTTTCGTGACGGCGCAGGGCGAAAAAGACCCGGCCAAGAGTCGCCTGGTTCTGGTTGATCGCGGCGATCCAATAGTCGTTGGACGTGACGACGCCGCGATTAAGGTCACAAAGCGTGCATTCGGGCATGAATATACTTCCTGAGGGGGCGAAGGTTCGCCGTATTCTCTTATGATACCAGCAATCCGGGCGCAGAGCATCCCTCCCCAAATGTGTCCTGCGGAAAACAAAGAGGGGCGCCGATAATCCTTATGAATTAACGCCCGCTCGCTCTCCTGCGAGGCGGCGAATTTTTGAGGAGAAGACATCTCGATGAATTGGCTAAGCAACTTGACGGGCGGATTTCGCAGACTGCAAACGCTTCAAACGCGTTTTGAGCTTGTGAACTCGGCTTCCAACGACGGTTTATGGGACATGTCCGTGATTGCCGGCGATCCGATCAATCCTAAGAACGAGTTCTGGTGGTCGGACCAGTTCCGGAAGCTGCTTGGCTACAAAGACGAAACGGACTTCCCCAATGTCCTCAATAGCTGGGCGTCTCTCCTCCACGCCGATGACAAAGATTGGGTGCTCAAAGCCTTCGGGGCGCACTTGACCGACTACACCGGCCGCACACCCTACGATGTCGAGTATCAGCTGCTCACCAAAAACCAGGGCTACCGATGGTATCGAGCCTGCGGCTGCACCATGCGCGACAGCAAGGGCATGCCGCTGCGGGTCGCCGGCTCGCTCACGGACATTACCGAGGAGAAGCAGCGACTGCTGGAGATGCAGACGCTCCAGACCCGTTTTGAGTTGGTGAACTCTGCCTCTAGCGACGGCCTCTGGGATCTGTCGGTTATCGCGGGCGATCCCGTCAACCCAAAGAACGAATTCTGGTGGTCCGATCAGTTCCGCAAGATGCTGGGTTACAACGACGAGCGAGACTTCCCGAATGTCCTCGACAGCTGGGCGTCGCTCCTGCACGCCGACGACAAGGACCGGGTGCTCAAGGCCTTCGTCGCCCACCTCACCGACCATTCCGGCCGCACCCCCTACGATGTGGAGTACCAGCTGAAGACCAAGAGCCAGGGTTATCGATGGTACCGAGCGCGCGGCTGCACAATGCGCGACAGCAAGGGATTGCCGCTGCGCGTAGCGGGGTCACTGACTGATATTACGATGGAAAAGCGGCGCATCCAGCAGGCGCAATCGCTGGCGGAAACGGCGGCGGCCGCGAGCATGCAGTTCTCAGCGAGCGCGGAGAATATCTCGCAGGGCGCACGCAATCAGACGGAGCAGACGCGCAGGAATGCGGAACAGATCGATGAGATGGTTCGGTCGCTGAAGGCCACCAGCCAGAGCGCCGCGCAGGCGGCGCAGACCGCCAATAACGCGGGGACAACGGCGGAGCATGGCGGCGCGGTCGTCGGCAAGACGATCCATGGCATGAACACCATCGCCGATGTCGTCAGCGACGCCGCAGTGAAGGTCAGCGAACTGGGCGCCAGCAGCAAGCGCGTCGGCGAAATCGTCGGCGTCATCAGCTCTATCGCCGAGCAAACCAACCTCCTGGCGCTGAACGCCGCGATCGAAGCGGCCCGCGCCGGCGACGAAGGCCGCGGCTTCGCGGTCGTCGCCGACGAAGTGCGCAAACTGGCCGAGCACACCGCGCGCTCCACCAAGGAGATCGCCAGCGTCATTTCCAAGATCCAGCAGGACACCTTGGAAGCTCTGAACTCCATCCAGCAGGGCAAGACGGAAGTGGACAAGGGCAAGGAACTCGCCCGCCAGGCGGAGGTCGCGCTGACCCAGATCATCGGCGCCGCCAAGGAAGTCGATACGATCATCGCCGGCGTCGCCGCCGCGAGCCAGCATCAGCTGGAAACCAGCGAAGAACTCGCGGCGGCGACCGAGACAATCAACGAGATTACCCGGTCCAACGAAGCGAGCATCGGCGAAATGGTCGACGGATCGTCCAGCATCGATCGGATCATCCACGAACTTCTTAGCTCGCTGACCACGAATCACGAGGAGACGCAATATGCAGCGCCGGCGCCCGCCGGACGTCCGAAGCTGCGGATCGTATAGGAGCGATTCTTCCCGCCGCTGACCTACCCCCGTATGACCTACCCCGGCGCTTCGCGCCACCCCTCCCTTGAAGCAGGGAAGGGTAATTAGGATTTTGTTATCGCAGGCGGCATTCGTCCGAGAATCTCTTTCCAACCCTTCCCTGCTTCAAGGGAGGGGTGGCGCGAAGCGCCGGGGTAGGTCATACGGGGGTAGGTCACGCAGGGCGCATGTCCCTATTTCGCCGTCATAAACGAAATCTCCGAAATCGTCGGCCCCTCGGTCGAATCCAGAATATTCAGGCGAAACGACTTTGCCTGTACCGGCGTGAAGCTTGCCGTGTAGTGTTCGCCGATCTGTGTCCCGGCGGCGAGCGTGATCCAGTCGGAGCCGCCCGGCGCCTGGTACTGAAGTTCGAACTTTTGCACGCGTTTCTCGATCGCTTCATGGATGGAGACACCCTGGATTACGGCTGGCTTAGCGAACTCCGCCGTGATGGCGGCTTGCTTCACGCCGTCGTCCGTCGCCCAGCGCGTGCCGTCGTCGCCGTCGTACGCCATGGCGGCGTCGTAGGTCGGGATTTGGTGGTAGACATTGGTGGCTGCTAAGGTCGCCGGAGGACCGGAGATCGTGGCGGCGATAGGAGCGAGATCCATCGCGGAGCCATTCAGTTGCAGAGCGATGACGGTGTCAGAGGCGTCGTGATTGCCCGTAGGAACAGTGATGGTGACGCCCTCGGGCGTTTGGCGGACTTGCACCGAACCGCCGCCGAGCACACGGCTGCCGGTGATGGCCTTGGGCATCACTGGCAGCGTAACGCTGTCACCGGTCCAGCCCAGAACGTGGACATAAACGGTGTTTCCCTTGCGCGTGGAGACATAGGATGACGTCGGCTTATACGGGCCGCCGCGCGTTCCCGTAATAGAGACGCCTCGCGTCTTCATCCAGGCGGCGATGGCGCGCAGACGGTCGGCTTGTGTGGGATCGACCTGGCCATCAGGCTGCGGTCCGATATTGAGCAGCAAATTGCCGTCGCCGCCCGCGCACTTTGCGAGGGTCTGGATGCAGCGTGTGGCGCTCTTGTAGCTATCATCGGGTTTATAAGCCCACTGATCGCCGATCGTCATACACGTTTCCCAAGGATGCTGGTCGTCGTAGGCGCCCACGCGCTGCTCGGGGCTATTGTAGTCGCCGGGGAGGCCGCAGCGGTCATTGATGATCAGATTAGGATTTGTGGCGCGCATCTCTTTGAAAAGGTTCTGAGCGTCCCAGTAATCGGCTGAAGCGCCGAGGCCGTCGAACCAAATCAAGTCAACCTTGCCGTAATTGGTCAGCAGTTCGTGCACCTGGGCATGGAAGTATTTGTCGTAGGCGGGCTGGTTGACGTCATAGTCAGGATGATGCAGATCTGGCTGCGAATAATAGACGCACCAGTGCAGACCGGCGGCGCGGGTGGCGTCGGCCAATTGCTTGACGATGTCTTTCTGGTAGGGCGACAGCGGGCTGGTGATCTTGTAGTCCGTCAGCTTGCTATCCCATTCGGCAAAGCCATCGTGATGCTTTGCCGTGAACACAATGTACTTCATCCCTGCGGCTTTCGCCAGCGCGACAATGGCTTTGGGATCGAACTTCGTGGGGTTGAACTGCTTGTAGAGATTGTCGTACTCGGCGGCGGGGATGCCGCCTTCGTTCGGTCCGTACGGGTTCGGAGAGCGGCTGATGCTGATCTCGGTTCCCTTGAGGCTGACCGGACCCCAGTGGATAAACATCCCGAACCGCGCATCGCGCCACCACTGCATGTGCGCGGCGGTCGGCGACGGTCCCTGCGCATGCGACGGCCTCGCCAGAACGGCGCCCGCCAGGAGTAACCCCGCGAGCGCCGCGTTCCAAAGATGCTTCATTCCCAATTGTCCTTTTCATTGCGTCACGCCGCAAACACCGTGCGTATTTTCTCTATTATAAGGCGTGAGAGTTCAGAAGACAATTGGCGAATCGCACTGTTTTTATGGTGAATTATCACCACTGCGCCGGCTGGAACTGACCGACATTCTCCTGGGTGATCAATTGCTTCTTGAGATAATAGACAGGGCGCTCGATCGGCTTTCCCGACAGCCAGTCGGCGGCGAGCTTCATGGGGAGCGCTCCGTCCGATTCGGCGGCCTGGGAAGTGACGGCGGCTAATTCGCCCTTCTTCACGGCGTCCATACCGACCTTACTGCTCCCGGCCGCGACCCGAACGATATCCGAGCGATGAGCGTTCGCGACGGCCTGATCGATCCCAATCTGCGATCCAGAGTCGTCGGCGCTGGTAATGCCCTTAAGCTTTGTCCCATAACGGGTGATCCAATCACTCACCACCTGCATCGTCTTCTCAGCCTCCAGGCCCGTCGACTGCATATCCAGACACACCATCTTCGGCGCAATCTTTTTGAGCTCAGTCACCATGGCGTATGTTCGAGAAAAGAACGGCGCGGAGCCAGGCATGTGGCGCACGATGCAATAGCCGCCCTCGTAGTTCATGCGCTTCGCGAACTCGCGGGCGAGCATGCGCGTGTTGCCCCAATCGTCGGGGCCGGTCCAGGTCAGCTCATAGGGTGTTCCCTGGGCGATGGGCATCAGGTTACTGGCGATTACGGGAACGCCGGCCTGGTTGAGCTTGCGCAGCAGAGGCACAACGGCAGTCGCGTCTACCGGAGTGATGATGACTAAGTCAGGGCGCTCATTAATCGCCTGATCGACCTGCTGGGATTGGATGTTGATGTCGTTGTTCGCGACTAAAGTCGTCAATTGAATCCCGTAGGCGTCGGCGACTTTCTGCATGCCGCGTGTGTACGCCGTCAGATAGGGGTGATCCATGAAGCGCAGGCAAAGGACCTTGCGGCCGGCGACCGGGCCGCCGGGAGACTTGGGCATGTTCTGACGCGCCACGCTCCAGCCGGCGTACTCCTGGTCGTACCAGTGCATGGGATCGTCCAGCGGCAGCGCATCGGGATTGGCGGGACGCGGCGGCGCGTTCAAAGGGGCGTCATCCATGGCGATCAGCGGCTGACCGTCGATCGCTTTGAGCTTCATGACGGCGGCGTCCGCATCGGCGATCGCCGCGGAGACGCTTGCCGGAGAAGACGCCGATGAGGCCGTACGTGGCTCCGTCCCGGACGAATGATGCATCGACAGGGCGTATATCGCGACAATGGCCACGCAGGCGACCATCGCCACGCACGCCATCGCGAAAGTCCGATCCTTGCGCTGTTCCAATAAATTACTCTCCTCCGTGATATCGTCTTCGTCATTGATCGACGCGAGACTGCTGTCCCGAAATTCTGATAACAGCTCCTTGCGCTGACCGCGCACGGCGTTCGCTTGGACGGCGCGCCAGGCGTCGTAGGCGACCACGCTTGCGAGCACCGCGCCGCTCGCGATCTGCTGCACCTCGAAGCCCGCGCCCAGGCACGCCAGGCCGTTGATCAGGGCAACCAATGTCAGAACGGCGACGGCGCTCTCGACCACGCTCCCTTTGCCGCCCTTCATGCTCGCGCCACCAATGATTACAGCGGCGATCACCGGCATCAGCGACCGGTCCCCCATGCTCGGGTTCGCCGAGTTGAGACTGGCCGCAAACAGCGCGCCGCCCAGCGCCGACAGCAGTCCCGAGACCATAAAGGCGCCGATGATATACGTGTCCACAGGAAGCCCGGAGTACCACGCCATACGCGCGCTGCCGCCGATCAGATACACCCCGCGCCCCGCCGCCGTGCGCCGCAGCAGCACGGCGCACAGGACGAGCGCCGCGAGCGAGAGCAGAACACGCGGGGTGAGGAGCATTCCGGCGGGATCGAGACGGTCGGCGAACGAGAAGTCGCTGACAAAGAGCGTGCCGCCCTTGCTGTAAAGATTCGCGGCGCCGCCGAGAATGGTCATGGTTCCAAGCGTCACGATGAACGAGCTGATCTTCGCCTTCGTCACCAGCAGGCCGTTGACCGCGCCCACGATTACCCCTAATAGAGCGGCGACGGCAAACGCGCCGCCCCACCCCAGGCGCGGCTGAAGACCGATCGCCGCCATGCCGCCGATGGTCATCAAAGCGCCGATGGACAGATCCAGCTGACCGGCGATGAGGACAATCGTCAGGCCAATCGCGGCGTAAAGATTAGTGCTCATCCCTTTGAAAATCGAAGCAAGGTTGCCGAGGGTCAGAAAGTTTGGCGCGAGGACGGACATGGCGGCGAAGACCGCCGCGCAGAGCAGGGAGATGCGGGCGCGATACGCCCATGCGGCGACACGGTCGCCCGTGGGAATAGAAACGCGCTTTACTGAGATTGGAGCCTCCGGCGAACTTTGGCTGAGAGGATCAGGAATCATCGCGCCCCGCCCTTCGGAGTGTATAGGCGCTGGCGCCGACGGCGGCAATAAAGACAATGCCCTGCACGATCAGCTGGCCGAACGAGCCGATCCCGATCAGCGTCATGATATTGCGCAGCAGGCCGATCACCAGCACGCCGCCGAGCGCGCCGGGAATCGAGCCGCGTCCGCCATTCAATGTCACCCCGCCGATCACCACAGCCGTCACCGCCATAAAGTCATATCCTGACCCAATATACGCCGCGCCAACTTTGTTCAGCGAGGTGAGCAGAATCCCGCCCACAGCCGCCGTCGCCGAGGACACGACAAACGCCAGCGCGACCAGCGCGCGGACATCCAGCCCCGTCATGCGCGCCGCTTCGTACGCCGAGCCGACCAGCCGTACCCGGGCGCCGAACGCCGTCCGGTTCATCAGAAACCAGCCAAGCAGAGCAAGCGCCCCCAAGACGGCGACGATCACCGGAACGCCGCCCGGAAGCTGCGCGGCGTACATCGCGACCATTAGTCTTCCCGCCACCGTCCCTTCGTCGGGATAAACTTGTTTGCCATGAAAGCCCCAGCGGATCAGCCCATCGATCATCGCCGCCATTGCGAGAGTCCAGATAATGGGATTGAGTCTCAAATAACCCACCACGGCGCCGTTGATCGCGCCGACGGCCACGCCCGCGAACAGGCCACAGGCGATCGCGGGAACGATGCCGAGCGGCAGCGCCGCCACGGTCGCGATGCCGGACAGCGCCATCATCGCAGGTGTCGAGAGATCGATATAGTGGCCGCTGTAGGTGACAAAGGTCGCGCCGATGGCGACGATACCGAGCAGCGTCACCGCCCGCAGCATGTTGAGCAGATTGCCCGAGGTAAGAAAATCGGGCGAGAGGATGCGGCCCAGGATCGCGAGAACGGCGACCAGCAGAAATACGCCGCCGGCGCTCGCCCAGCGCGGCGCGCGGCGTCCGCCATCCAGGCGGGCCGCGCGGGCCGCCGCGCGTTCGACGTTTGGCTCTGAAGTCAATGGGGGGCTGATAGGTTGGCTCATACCGGCGACAGCGCTCCCTGGCCATTGGCGGCCAGCAGGACGGCCTGTTCCGAACAGTCGTCTTTGTTCAAACGACCGATCAAACGCCCCTTTCGCAAAATTAGAACTTTGTCCGACAGTCCAACCAACTCCGGCAGGTCCGAGGAGATCAGCAGCACGGCGACGCCCTGCTCTGCGGCTTCGGCGATCGCCTGATGGATCACGGCTTTCGCGGCGACATCCACGCCTCGTGTGGGCTCGTCCAGGATCAACACTTTGGGCTTTGTCGCCAGCCACTTCGCGAGCAATACTTTCTGCTGGTTGCCTCCCGAAAGGCCGCCCGCTTCGCGCGCGGCGTCCGGCGGCTGCACCTGAAGCGCGGCGATCATGTCGCGCGCAACCTCTTTGCCGCTTTGCGCGGAGTAGACGCCAAAGCGCGAATGACGGCTGATGACGCCGCCCAGGATATTGTCGGCGACGCTCAGACGCAGCGCCAAGCCCTGGCTCTTGCGATCCTCCGTCAAGTACGCAAAGCCTTCCCGGATCGCCTGCCCATAACTCTTCGCCCGCGACGGCGCGCCGTCAATCTCAATCCGGCCCCGGTCAATGGGGTCGATCCGGCAGATCGATCGCGCCAGCTCGCTGCGCCCCGCGCCGGACAGGCCGCCAATCCCCACAATCTCGCCCGCGCGCACGGTCAGGGACACATCGTGAAAAAAACCGATACGGCTCAGGTCCTCCACACGCAGCCGCGCCGCACCAAGCGCGCTGTGGCGCTGCGGATACAGCGCCGTGGCGGCTCCCCCAACCATCATCTCGACCAGACGCTCCGGCGTGGCGTCCGCCATCTCCAGCGTTTCGACTTTTTTGCCATCGCGCATCACCGTCACGCGGTCGGCAATTTCGGCCAGCTCCGGAAGATGGTGGGAGATATAAATCACCGCCAGCCCCGACGCGCGCAGATCCTTCACCAGCCGAAACAGCTGCGCGACTTCCTCGCGGCTCAGCGACGAAGTCGGCTCGTCCATGATCAAAATCTTGGGATCGTTCCCCAGCGCCTTCGCGATCTCGACCAATTGCGCCTGCGGCTGACTGATCTCCTCCACGAGCGTGTCCTGATCCAGATTCAAACCCACCTGACGCAGCAGACGCGCCGCCTCATCCCGCAGCGCGCGCCGGTCCACAAAACCGCGTTTCACCGGAAGCCGCCCCGCAAGTAAGTTCTCCGCTAAACTCAGCGGCGGCGCCAAGCTCAGCTCCTGGTGGATCATCTCGATTCCCAGCGCCTTCGCCGCCGCCGGCGCATGCAGCGTGACCGCCTCGCCGTCAATCAAAACCTCGCCGGTATAATCCGAGAACGATCCGGCAATCAGACTGACGAGTGTGGACTTCCCCGCTCCGTTCTCGCCAAGCAGGGCGTGGACCTCGCCGGGGCGGACGTCGAAATCCACAGCGTCCACGGCAAGCATGCCGGGATAGCGTTTACTGACGCCGCGAAGTTGTAGGGCGAGTGAGGTCATATGTGCTTCTCAGGATGCCCCCCGGCCCCCACTGGGGGTGCAGACCATATTTTCGAAAACGTGTCTAAGATTAAT
>NZ_JBDSQY010000001.1:0-9544 GCF_039929585.1 Capsulimonas sp. | reverse complement strand
CGACATGGCTCTTGACGTGAGGTTTCGGCCCCCGTCCCCATCCTGGGGAGCAGAGTGTTATCGCAGACATTTCTTGTCCTCCAGGATGGGGCGGAGGGGCCGATACCCAGTGTCAAGAGCCATGTCGTCCCAAGTTATCAGCACCCACTTCCCACTGCGAAGCAGCTTGCAGGGAAGGGGGGAAACGCGCTAAAGCGTGGGGGGTTAGGCGGCCTCCACTAACTTTCACCACAAAAGGACCACCCATGACGGGATTGCGGGACGATATTTTGATGCTGGCGACGCGTTATGCGGCGACGGGGCTGTCGGTGATCCCGATACGGACGGATGGGAGCAAGGCGCCGGCGACGGGGTCGTGGGACGAGTATCAGCGGGCGCCGGCGGGCGCGCGGCGGCTGGGGGAGTGGTTTGGGACGCGTGGGGCGCGCGGGATCGCGATTGTCTGCGGCGTGGTGTCCGGGCGGCTGGAGGTTCTGGACTTTGACGAGCCGAAGGCGTGGGATGAGTGGCGGGAGCTGTGCGAGGCGCATGGGCTGATCGGCGTGGCGGAGCGGCTGGTTTGGGTGGAAACGCCGTCGGGCGGGCGGCATCTGTATTATCGATGTCCGGACGGAATCGAGGGCAATCAGAAGCTGGCGCGGACGGCGGCGGGGAAGGTGAAGATCGAAACACGCGGGGAGGGCGGGTATGTGGTCGCGCCGGGATCGCCGAGGCTGTGCCATGCGTCGGGGCTGCCCTATGTCGTCACCCAGGGGGATCTTTGCGCCATTCCCGAGGTGACGGCGCGTGAGCGCGCCGGGCTGCTGTCGATGGCGCGGATCCTGAATGAATTTATTAATATCGAACGGATGATCGGTTCCGTGGCGCCGAAACGCGGCGCGGGGCTGCGTCCGGGCGAGGATTACAACCGGCGCGGCGACTTTGGCGAGGTGCTGGCGCGGCATGGGTGGACGCATGCCGGGGAGCGCGGGACGCTGGGGCTGTGGCGGCGCCCGGGCAAAGTCGGCGTGGGGATCTCGGCAACATCGAACTATGCAAATTCGCGGCTGTTTTATGTCTTTTCTTCGAATGCGGCGCCGTTCGAATCGGAGAAATCCTATACGCCGATGGGGGTGTATGCGACGCTGGAGCATGGGGGCGACTTTGCGGCGGCGGCGCGGGCGCTGGGGCGGCTGGGATTTGGCGAGAAGCCGAAGAAGACGCGGTCCGTGGCAGGCGCCGAGACGCCGGCGGGGCTGGAGGCGTTTCCGTTCACGGATCTGGGCAACGCCGAGCGGCTGATCGCACGTCATGGCCCCGACCTGCGCTACTGCCATCGGTGGCTGTCGTGGCTGATCTGGGATGGGCGCTGCTGGCGTCGCGATGAAAGCGAGCAGATCAAGCAGCGGGCGAAGGATGTCGTGCGCACGCTCTACACCGAGGCGGCGGCGATCGGGAGTGACGCGCAGCGCAAGGAGTGTGCGGCGTTCGCGCGCCGTTCCGAATCGCGCGGGCGGATCGAAGCGATGATCAATCTCGCGCAGTCCGAACCAGGTGTCCCCGTGGGTGTCGACGAGCTGGACACGGACCGCTGGCGCATCTGCGCCGCCAATGGGACTCTGGACCTCAGAACGGGGGCTCTGGGGCCGCATCGCCGAGACGATCTGATCACTAAACAGATCCCGGCGCCCTACGCCGCCGAGGCCAAGTGCCCGCTGTGGGACGCCTTTCTCACGCGCGTCTTGCCGGACGCTGACGTGCGCGCGTTTGTCCAGCGCGCCGCCGGATATTCTCTCACAGGCGACACCGGCGCTCAGTGCTTATTCTTCTTACATGGCTCGGGCGCCAATGGCAAGAGTACCTTGATTTCGACCCTGCTCGCCCTGCTGGGGGAGTACGGGATGCAGGCGGCGCCGGACATGCTGATCGCGAAAGACCGCAGCGGCGGCGGCCCGAACAACGAGATCGCGGGATTGATCGGAATGCGTTTGGTGGCGACCACGGAAGTGGACGACGGCAAGCGCGTCGCCGAAGGCTTGGTCAAACAACTGACGGGTGGGGACCGTATCCGAGCACGATTTTTGCATCAAGAATACTTCGAGTTCACGCCGGCGTTCAAGATTTGGTTCGCCGCCAACCACAAGCCGCAGATCCGGGGCGCGGACCATGGCGTCTGGCGCCGGATCAAGATGATCCCCTTCACTGAGACCATTCCCGAATGCGAGCGCGACGGACGTCTGCCTGACAAGCTCCTCACTGAACTGCCCGGCATCCTCGCCTGGGCCGTGCGCGGCTGCCAGGAGTGGCGCGAGCGTGGTCTGGGCGACCCCGCCGCCGTGGTCGCCGCGACAGACGATTACCGGGGCGAAATGGACGTCCTGCAAGCATTCTTAGAGGAGCGCTGCGTGATCCTTCCGACGCTCCAAATCACCGGCGCCGCGCTTTACACTTCCTATTTACAATGGTGCGAAGAAAACGCCGAGCGCCCGATCGGCAAGCAGACCTTTGGACGAAGGCTGCAAGAATCGCATGCGATCATCCCAGTCAAGAACGTCGGCGCGGCCCATTCTCGCGGTTGGATCGGCATTGGAATGCGCCAGGAAGGCATGGAGTCGATCGTAGACATTGTAGACAATGTAGACTCGAAACCCCATGATTCTCGGACGAATCTTTTTTCTCCCGAAACAACCCGGGACTCTTTGTCTACTTTGTCTACAATGTCTACTTTTCAAAAAAGCCTTACCAATCATGAGGAAGCAAAGCAATGGGAGAAAATCTGAAGCCGACGCTGGCGCAAGCCCTGCGGGCGCTGGCGGATCGGGAGATCGAACTGGGGATCGTCGACGGCGCGCTCGCCGTTTCGGGCAACACATCGGCGATCAACCCCAAGCTGCGCGCCGCCATCGACGACCACCGGGCCGAGATCACCCGCATCGCCCGCTGCCGCACGGCGCTCGCGGCGGCGTACGCCGCATGCGATCAGACAAGAGACGCAAAGATTGCAAAGTTTCGAGCTCTTTGCGATTTACCGGAGGGGTATAGCGATCCATCGGATCCGTTTGCAGCGGGGGCGCTCCTTGGACTTGGGTGCGAAGCTGCGCACCGTCGGTAAGAACCCGGCTATAAAAGCCGGGCCTTGGGAGTCGCTTCGCGACTAGCCACCCAAAGGGTACCCGCGTGCCGGACGCAAATGCCGGCAATCGACAATCAATTCTTTCGTCCGGAACGGACGATTAGCCGAAGGCTCCCAAGGCCCGGGTTTCATACCCGGGTTCTTATGGAGGCTCTTTGAACACTAAAGGAGAAAACCATGCAGAACCCGCCCGGAACGATCACTGCGGCCGAAGTCACCATCTACGACGCGCGCACGCTGCGCCGGTGGACGCGTACGGAGAAGGCGCGGCTGTGGATCGACGAATACCATCAGGAGCACGGCGGCGAATGGCCGTCCATCAAACAGATCATGCGCCAGGCCGATGTCGGACAGGGCACCGCGCACCGGGCGCTGGTGGCCGCGCGGGCGGCGACGGCTCGCTGTCGCCCTGCATCGGCAGGAAATACCCCTGCGCGTCGTGAATAATTCTGAAGCAGAACTATTTTCTGACTCCGGAGGCGAAATCGTGTCGAAGCATTCTCGCGAAGTCTTTTTGCTGGCGTTCGTCGTCTGAGCGGCGGATGTACGCCTACGCCTATGCCGAGGAGATGGCTCTGCTGTTCCGCGTACCCGTGATCGACGTTGATGGGTCGGTTTACCTACCAGATCCCACGCCCACCTGGAGCCGATAATACCAGTTGCCTCCGCTCCGTTTTGATGGAAGACAAAAGAAATGCCTCAAGAGATACGCTCGCTCGCATTGTTGGGCTCCTGGATCACCAAACCGAATGACAGCACAGTGGTCATCCGTCCACCGCGCGCTACGCGGATTGCGACCTATGCCGGCATTGCCGCCGTTCTGCTGTTCCTCGGCCAGTTGCTTGTCCTGCCGCTTTCTTCCCCAAATGGCCGGGCGGACACGGCCACGCTGAGGATGGCTTGCGGGATGATGTTGTTTGGGTGGATGTGCGTTTACCTTCTTGCGCGCATGATGGCGATGGAGGAGATGACGGTCGATTTGCGTCGCAGAACATACGAGAAACGAACCTACTGGCCCGGACCAAAGACGGTAGTCACGGGATCGATGGATGAGTTTTCCGGCGTCTATATCCACGAGACGACGCAGCGGGTATTTCTGCGGCGCAAGCCGGGCGCCCAGGATACGATGGGCATCCGCCTCGGAGCGCCGCCCTACCCGGTAATCCCCGGTCAGCCGGGACGGTTTCGAACCGCCGAGTATGCCGAGTACGCGGCACACTTGCTCGGTGTCCCCTTTCTCACGGACCCCCGCACTCGAATTACCGGCGCCCGGCGCCTTCAGACCCCGGTTCCTCCCAAGCGTAATCGGAAATAAAGACATTTGAGTTTCATTTCACTTTATCGCAAAGTGAAATGAAACTGCGCATTTTCACGGTGTCGTCAGGTATATTATCGTAGTCGCCGCCGTTTGAAAAGGCTCGTATCTCTCCATGAAAATGCCCATGCGTCCTCCCCGATGGCAGGACATTTTAACGAAAACGCCGCCGGACCGGCTACTGCCGGTCTTCAGTTCATTCCCGACAAGCTCTTCCAAGCCTCGATATCTGCATTGGGACGAAATCATCTGCCGTCAGCCTCCAGCCGGCTTGACGCGGGAAGAGTGGTGGCTGGGCCTGAAACTGGGGAGGTCCCGTCTGTACCAGGAAACGCCGCTGCGAGATGCTTGGGGCAAGCCTTTCCAGTATCTGATTACCGACCCGATCCCGGAACAGCTGCATTTGATTGACCTGGCCGCCGGAGGCAAAGTGGGCGCGCCGCTGCAAATCATGAACCCGGAGACGCGCAATCAGTACTATATGTCGTCGCTGATCGAAGAAGCCATCACATCCAGTCAGCTGGAGGGCGCAACCACCACGCGTCTCGTGGCGAAGGAGATGATCCACAGTGGGCGCTCGCCGCGTGACCGCAGCGAGCGAATGATCCTGAACAACTTTCAAACGATGCGCAGGATTGGAGCTTTGAAAGATGAGGCCCTCACTCCGGAACTCGTCTTTGAGCTTCATCGCCTGGTGACGCGCGATACGCTGGACGACCCGACGGCCGCCGGTCGATTTCGTACGGACAGTGAGGACGTTCAGGTGGAGGACGATCAGGGAGCGATAGTCCATCTTCCGCCGCCCGCACTGGAACTGCCGGAGCGTCTGGTCCAAATGTGCGATTTCGCAAATGGGCAAACGCCGATGCATTTCGTGCATCCCGCGATCCGAGCGATCATTCTCCACTTTTGGCTGGCCTACGACCATCCCTTTGTCGATGGCAATGGCCGCACCGCCCGTTCGCTCTTTTACTGGTCCATGCTGCGCCACGGGTTCTGGGTCTTCGAGTTTATCTCGATCTCCGATATTCTTCTCAAAGCGCCGGCGAAGTACGGGAAAGCATTTCTTTATACAGAGACGGACGACAACGATCTGACCTACTTCATCCTTCACCAAATCGGTGTTCTTCGGAGCGCGCTTGATGCGCTCGACGCATACATCCAGAAAAAGAGCGCAAAACTCAAGGCTGTGGAAAGCTTGATGCGCGCCGCCGGATCGTTCAACCACCGACAGCGTGCGCTTCTCACGCACGCGCTTCGGCATCCGGGATTTTTGTATACGACTGAAGGCCATCGCCTCAGTCACGATATCTCTTATAATCCAGCGCGCGCCGATCTGGTCGATCTGTCGGACCGTGGCTTTTTGGTAAGAACGCAGCGCGGTAAGACCACTTATTTCACGCCCGCCAAGGATCTGGAGGCGAAACTAGGGACGACGGCGTAAATTTCATTTGAGTTTCATTTCACTTTATCACAAAGTGAAATGAAAATTGCCCTGGGAGAATTTCGAAAGAGATCCCTCAGCTTTTCAGGGCTGAAGGATCCAGAGGATTTATACCAGGATTCCCGAAAAATGTCGCGTGCTCTCTTGGGAGAGCGGATCGCGGGCGCTCGTTTTTTGTACGATTTATCAGAAGTAGAACGTTGAAAATAATTGTATCATGGGTAGCGTATACGTATACTTAAATGTCATAATAGGGCGCGGGCGCTGGCTTACGATGTCGTGGCTCGCAAAATACGCTTATGAGGTGACTGGTATGAACGTTGGCAAAATGCTGGGCGGTCGGTCATTTGTTCTTGGCGCTGTTATTTTCGCGGCGGCGCCTCTGTTGATTTCTCAGCCGGCTTATGCGGGTCATTGGGGCCTAACGGGCGCGCCCACAGGCGGGTTTACGTACAATCCGGTGGGGAGCGGCGGCGGCGGGCCGCTCAGCCCGGCGTATACGGCAAGCTCGATGAGTTTCGATATCGGCGCGGGCGGCGGCGGCGGCAGTCTGACGGGCAGCGTCAACTACACCGGGACCATTGCGTGGGTTCCGAACAACGGCGATCTGGCGCACGACCCCGCGCCGGTCACCGTCACGATCACCGAATACTCATACGCGGCCAGCGGCGCGCAGTACGGCGTCACGCGCACCACCAATGCCGACAACGGCCTGGGCGACGCCCCCGTCACGACTTACTACACCGGGCGCGGAATTGCCCAGCAGACCGTGAGCGGCAGCAAGACGGCGGCCCATGTCTCCACCGTCCTCGTGGCGCCCGGCGGCTCGGTCACAGTCACGCGCCACTTGACGGACTACGGGGCGATCACCGGCGGCGGCAGCTACTCCGGCGAGCTGAGCTACAGCATCGCCGTGCAGTAAAATTAGGAGCTTCGGATTTGTTCACTCAAGCGGCCTGCGTTTCGAAAGAAACGCGGGCTGTTTTTTCGACTCGCGAAACTCACACGTCCGCAGCGCGTTCTTTCTCCCTAGGTACCGAATGGGTGAAGTGGGGGAAGGGGAACATATGAGCGGCGCTGGACTATCTGGGGACAGTTCGGGGGATGGGATCGGCCTGCGCCGTCGCCGGCGTTTTTGGAAGTACATCCGGCTCCTTTGTCTGTCTTTGAACGCCGGTCTGCTTTTGTTTTCATTTCTCGGCGGATACTTGATCGGAGCGGTCGATCCATGGTTCCAATTTCGTTTCATCGAGACGCCTGACGACGCTCCGGATACGCATTGGATCGATCCGAGGCGCGTCGGGATTCCCGCCGATCGACTGCAATACGACTTCTTCCATGGGCGTCGCGCCGGCGCGGGCTGCACCTTCTATCGGGGCGATGTGGCCGTCGCCTATCTTGGAGGACGGCATCCGGTTTATTTCGGCTTTCTGGATGTGAACGGCGACGGGCGGCGGGACATCCTTTGTAGGTCCGACGATGAAGGGAATTCGACGGGCGTTTGGGCGCTGGACACACAGGGTCCCCCGCGCGATTATCTCCACGAGTTCCCCTTTCACCCCAGCCACGGCGCGCTGAAGCGCCTGCCCAAGACGTCGCGTTCGCGAATGATCTTCGCCATGGCAGATTATCTCTCGGGCGGGATTATCTACATTCCGGCGGCGTTGTTTGTGCTTTCGCTCCAGAGCGTCTTTTGGAGTATCGCGAGCAGTCAGCGCCGACGCAGGAAACGCTGGCGCGGCCGCCGCTGGCGGCCGCTCGGAGTGTTTCCAGAGCCGTGAGGCTGCGCACGTGTTCAGGTTCGGCCCCTGCCCCCCAATCCTGGTGGAGGAGAAGACGCCCCCGACCCCACAAGGGGTATAGACCATAACACTGATGGCGTGGCAAATCTTTGTTACGGGGGCGACGATGAGCTTTTACCCCTTTGGGGGCCAGGGTGATGCCAGAATCCTCCCCCAGGATTGGGGGGCAGGGGGGCCGAATCTGCCCCGTTCACCAGTCGCTCAGCAGGACGCTGTCGCTGGGGTGGGGGCTTTGTTCGAGGACGACGGTGGCGCCGTTGGAGGTGGTTCGGAGGTAGACGCGGTCGACGGCGCGGAGCATCATTTTCATGCCGTGTCCGAGGGTTCCGGCGGTGGTGTAGCCTTTTTCGAGAGTGGCGCGGGGCAGGTTTTCGATGGAGATGCCGGGGCCTTCGTCGATGATCCAGATTTGCACGACGTGGTTTGGAAGAACACGGACGTATGCCGCGCCTCCGCCGGCGTGGACGACGGCGTTCATGCCGGCTTCGCTGGCGGCGGTGATCAGGTCATAGGTGCGATTGGGGTCGAAGCCTTCGGCGCAGGCGGCCTCCTCGGCGCGGCGGCGCAGGGCGCGCAGACCTTCGGTGAGGGTGAGCGGAATGCTGTCCGCGCCCGGGGGATCGCTTGGGAGATCGGCGTCGTCGAAACACAGACATAGCTTTCCGGCCGTGACGCTCGCGAGCACATCGCGCATGAACTCGCGCTGGCGCTGTTCGGCGGACAGGCGCTCTTCTTCCGCGTGTCGTTCATGGGTGATGTTGCGCAGATAAACGGCGAGCCCATCGGGCGTGCCGTAGGCGTGGGCGCGGAACCAGTTTTGAGACCCGGCGTAAAACGCCTCAAAGGTGGCGGGGCCGCCGCCGTCCATGACCCGGTGGTATTGGTGGTAGAACTCGGTTCCGATCAGGTCTGGATAAACGTCCCACACCCGGCGTCCGAGCAGTTCCTCACGTGTCTGGCCCGTCAGCTGTTCGCCGCGCTGGTTGACGTAAATGTAGTGGAACTCGTGATCCAGCGCGAAGAAGGCGTCGGTGACGTTCTCCAGAATGGTGGTGACCCGGCGGCTGGCCTCCGCCGCTTCGTGCTGAGCGTGGCGGCGGTCGGTGATGTCCTCGAAGATGGTGTAAGCGCCTAGAATCGCGTTGTTGGCCGGGTCGATCTCCGGAATGGCGTCCACACTTAGCCAGCGCATTTCTCCCAGGTCCGTTCGAAAGAATCCGAGGATCGCGCCCGGCACGGGCTGGCCGGTACGAAGCGCCTTGACCGTGGGGCGGTCTTCTAATGTGTACTCGGAGCCGTTGTCGCGCAGGGGATGGAGCGTTTCGCTCAGCGCCGCCGGGCGATTGCGCATTTGGTCCAGAGTGAGCCCCAGGATCCGCTCAGCGGCGGCGTTCGCCGATGTGATATTCCCTTCCGTATCCTGCCAAACGACGCCCTGCGCCATCGTTTCAAACAGCGTCTGGTACCGGCGTTCGTTCTGAGCGAGCGACGGCGGGGCGGTCTCTCGGGAATTGTTTTCATCGTCGGGCATGGGGCTGTCTTCGACCCTCTGTTATCTCTGCATTCGTCCGCCGGAAAAATGGGGATCCCCCGGCCCGGCTGGACCGGGAGATCCATACTGTTTATACCAGCATTTGGCGTAATTGACCCGTATTGATATTTTGGGCGATGGGGCTGCCTAACCCCCCGGCGCTTTAGCGCGCTTCCCCCCTTCCCTGTGAGCTGCTTCCCTGCGAGCTGCTTCGCAGTGGGAAGTGGGTGCTAGTCATTATGGACGACATCGCTCTTGGCGTGAGGTTTCGGAAAGAGGCCCCTCCGCCCCAATTCTGGGGGACCCGATTTCGGATAGAGGCATTTTTCCGGTCCCCCAG